>JAMOBD010000007.1 GCA_039908345.1 Magnetospirillum sp. WYHS-4 | reverse complement strand
CGGGCGTTTCGGCCGTCTGGGGCCGGGGGGGCGGCGCGGCGGGCGCCGGGTCGGGAGCGGCGGGCGGCGTTTCCGGATGGACCGGTGCCCGGCCTTCCCCGGAAGGAGTGGATGGGTCCGAGACGTCCACCCGCTCAAGGTCTTCCAGCCGCAGGGCATTGGGTGCCGCCTCGCAGGCGGGCTCGCGGGCATTCATGTTCTGCTTGCGCAGTTCGTCGGGAGAGGTGATCTCCGACACTACGGTTCCGTTATGCTTGGTAAGAGTGTTGGATGACAACGCTTCCCGCTTCGCCATGGCCTTTGCGTATTTGACGACGCAGGGACAGGGATAGGTCGGTGCGACGACTTGCCGGCGATCGCTGCCATCAAAGGGAGCGGTCACCAAGCGACGATCCGGGCCGATATAGGTGGTGGAAATCACGAACGGCTTGGCATGCGCGAGATTCCGGGTGACTTTCTTGGTCACGATGTCGGCCGTCAGGGGCTTGGGGATCAGGTCGTCAACCCCGACATCGCGGGCCGCGATCACGTGGTCGTTGGTCAGCTTGCCGGAAAGCCCGACGATCATCGCGTCGCGTCGGGTGGAGAAATGCCGGCCCTGACGAATGAGCCGGGTGAACGCCAAGCCGTCCATCCCGACCATTTCCCAGTCGTAGAAAATCATGTCGAAGGGAACGGCCGTGATTTCCGATGTCGCTTTCGCCGAGTTGTTCACCACGTTCATCTGCTTCGCGCCGAACGACCGGAGAATGCGTTCGAGCGCCGTGCGGTCGTGGAAGTCGGCGACGGCGAGCAGTATCCTAAGGGAGGAAAGATCAAGACCGGGCATCGCTCGTCCCACGGTTCCAGCCAATCCCGTCACGGGGACGGCGGGACTTCGGCATCGGCTCGACGGGAAAGCACTCGCGGTCCTGGGACATTCAGCCGCCATCCCGTCCCGATTGCTTTTTCAACATCGTGGCGACACGTTCCTGCGAAAGGGCGGTGGCCTCGTCCTCGGTCTTCGCGGGGGGCGGCGGCGCCGCGATCTCAAGCGCCGCCTGGGCGGCGAGAGCCGCGTCCCGCGCCGATGCCGCGTCCTGCCGGGCTTTTTCGGCAAGCTCGATTTGCACCTTGACCGCCTTGACGGTCTTGGACGACTCCGCCGCCATGAGCGCCGCCTTTGCCTGTTCGGCCGCCTGTGTCGACAGTTTAACGTGTCCCACGATTATCGCCGAAGAATTTTCGGAGGCGATGGCTTCGGCTTCCATGGCCATGGCGCCCGCTTCGTCGACCGCTTGGCGACAGATCTTCAGCCAGTCGTCCACGCGCAGGAAGGGGCCGGCATAATCGTGTTTCTTGTGCCGGCGACGGCAGGGGCCGCAATACCCCCGGCTTACGAGGAACGGGCGTTCGTCTTCGACGATCGCGCATATACGGTCGTATATCCCCTTGACGGTGATCGGTTTGGCGAGGAATTCCGTCACGCCGCTGTCCCGCGCCCCGACGACGAAGCGTTCCTCGGTACAACTTGTCGCCATGATGATCGGAACGACGCGGCAAGCTTCGTCGACGTGCCGCCGTATCGTCTTCACCAGGGCAATCCCATCCGTAGGCGAGATCAGCTTCTCGGTGATGATGATGTCGTGCCGGAATTCCCGGAACAGGGGAAGCCCGGAATCGGCGCTGTCCGCCTCGTCGACGATAGCCACCCCCCAGGCGCGGAAAATCTCCTTGTAGAGCTTCCGCATATGGGGGTTGGGGTCCACGACCAAGAACCTGACACGCGACAGGTCATAGGCTCGCAGATGATTGGTGGCGATCTTGTTCTTGTTCATGACCCCTTACCGCGCTCGACGCACCTGTCGGGGGGGGGACAGCCGACGACTTGGCGACAAGTGCCCCCTGAGCATCAAACGTTCCCCACCCGACGATGACATCATGCGCCGTTAAATATAGGTGGCCCGGACATCTTATTCACGTGATTTTTTCATGGCCCAACGTAGGCACTGTATATCCCGCTTTAGTGTCGCCGGTGTTTCATAGTGCCCGGATTTATCTTGGTGGGGCTGCTGCCCAGGGGAAGGCCGAGGTCCACCCTGGTAAAGTTTAAAGCACATCAGCTTCAATGTGTTAACGATAATTCTAGGAATTATTAGCATATCATTGCGGCATTTCGTCGGATACCAAGTGTTTTCCTGGCGGCGCTTTTCTGGGAGAATATCTTTCAAGGAATGAATAAGGATAGGATTGCCCGGGAGCGGATATGTCGGTTTCGATCAGGAAGCAAATTCTGATACCGTTGCTTGGCTTCACGATCGTCGTGTTCGCCGGGATCCTCGCGGGCGGCTTCTGGCTCCACGGCGAGCGGGAGCGCGGAAGGGCCGAGGCGCTCGTCAAGGACGTCGAGGCCATGTTTCTCTACGGCATCCGGAGCCAGACCCAGATCCTGGAGGAGGCGTTGTCCCATCTCGTGCAGGACGCCTCCCTGAGGACGGCGTTTCTTGCCGGGGACCGCGAGGCGCTTCGCCAAAGGGCTCTTCCCGCCTTCCTGCGGCTCAAGGAGAAGAGCGGGATCAGCCACTTCTATTTCACCGGATCGGACCGGACCAGCTTCCTGCGCGTTCATGAGCCAAGCTGGCATGGCGACGTCATCGACCGGGTATCGACCAGGGACGCCGCGCGTACCGGGGCGGTTTCGTCGGGCGTGGAACTCGGTCCCCTGGGCACTCTGACCTTTCGGGTCGTCGCGCCGTGGCGGGATGGGGACCGTCTTATCGGGTTCATCGAATTGGGCACGGAGATCGACAGCCTGATCGAGGGCTTGCGGACCGCCTTCGACGACGATGTCGCGATCTTCATCTTCAAGGACCGGCTCTCCCGCGAAGGCTGGGATGCGGGTATGAAAAGGCTGGGCCGTCCCTCGCACTGGGACCTTCTGGCGAATATCGTGCAGGCCGGCGACGGGCAAATCGCCATGCCGGCCGAAGTGATGGGGCGCGTGGACCGGATGGCGGGGGGCGGCGGCCGAGGCCACCTCAACATGACGGTCGAAGGGCGCCGTTTCGGCGTGGGATGGGTCCCCTTGATGGACGCGGGTGGCCGGACGGTGGGGATTCTCTCCGTCCTCGACGACGTGACCGAGCGCTACGTCGCGTTTCTGGGCCAGCTTTCCCTCCTGCTGATCGCTCTCGTCCTGGGAGGCGCTTTCGTGGTCTGGTGGTTCGGAAGTCTCGCCGATCGGATCGAGACGGATTTTCGGGCCAGCGAAGCGTCGCTGCGAGGCCACATCGAGGAACTGGACTGGACTCAGGAGACCATGCTCGAGGCGCAAAGGATCGCGCATCTCGGCAGTTGGGAATGGAACATCGCCGGGGGATCGCTGTCCTGGACCGAGGAAGTGTACCGGATCTTCGGTCTCGAACCCGGCAGCATCGGCCCGACCTACGAGGTGTTTCTCGGGTCCGTTCACCCCGACGACCGGCCTCACGTCATCGCCGGGGTCGATCTCGCCCTGAAGGATGCGTCGTATGCCTACGATATCGACCACCGCATCGTTCGGCCCGATGGGGCCGTCCGGGTCGTGCGCGAGAAGGGGAGAGTGGAACGCGACGCGACGGGAACACCCCGGCGGATGATCGGCACCGTCCACGACATCACCGAACAGGCGGCGCGGGAAGAACTTCTGAAGTCGACGGTCGTCGCGCAATCCATCATCGCGGGCATCCTCAGGATCGCCCTGGAACGCATACCGCTGGAAGCGGCCCTGGAAAAGGCCCTTTCCATGGTCCTGTCGGCCAAGGGCATGAAGATCATGTCCAAGGGCTGCATCTTCCTGATGGCGGATGACGGACGGAAGCTGGTCATGGCGGTGCAGCAGGGACTTTCCGACGAAATCCGCACGTCCTGCGCGGAACTGCCGGTGGAACGATGCCTGTGCGGGCGGGCCGCCGCCCTGCGCGAGCTCGTCCATGCGGCGACGATCGATGAGCGCCACGATATCTCCTACCCCGGGATATCGCCCCACGGGCATTATTGCGTTCCCATTCAAAGCGGCGAGGCGGTGCTCGGGGTACTGAACACCTACGTGGCCGACGGTCACGACTACGACGAAACGGAAGCGGTATTCCTGCACACGATGGCCGATGCCCTGGCGGGGATCGTCTTGCTGCATCGGAACGAACAAGAACTGGCCCTCCATCGCCAGCACCTGGAGGAAATGGTCGAATGGCGGACGCACCAGTTGGCGGTGGCCAAGGAGGAGGCGGAGCGGGCCAACCGCGCCAAATCCGAATTCCTCAGCGCGATGAGCCATGAGATGCGGACGCCGCTCCACTCCGTCATCGGTTTTTCCGACCTGCTTCAGGCGGGCGGTGCCGGCGCCCTTTCGGATATGCAGGCGGAGTGCGTCGGCAAGGTGCTCGGCGCGGGACGGCATCTCCTGGCGTTGATCGAGCAACTGCTGGACCTTTCCAGGATCGAGGCGGGAAAGATCGATCTCACCCTCGTGGATGTCGATCCCTCGTCCCTTGTCGGGGAAACGGTCGCCATGGTCGGGCCCATCGCGGACCGGTGCGGCGTGGCCGTCAGGGTCGACGGCATGCCCGGTGTCCGCGTCAGGATCGATACCACCCGCTTTCGCCAAGTCATGTTCAATTTCCTGAGCAATGCCATCAAATATACTCCCGCCAGGGGAATGGTGGTCGTGCGGGGTGGCGAAAGGCCGGGCGGGATGTTTCGCCTTTCGGTGTCGGACACCGGGCTCGGAATTGCGTCCGATCAACGCGACGGGCTTTTCCAGCCCTTTTCGCGTCTCGCCCACGACAGATCCGCGATCGAGGGCATCGGCATCGGGCTGTACATCACCAAGCGTCTGGTCGAGGAGATGGGCGGAACCTTGGGCATGGAAAGCGAGGTCGGGAAGGGGAGCACCTTCTGGGTCGACTTGCCGCAGGTCGATCGCCCGTCCGCCTGAACCGGGGGAAGGAACGCCAGGACTGGCTTTTCGGTGTCGGGTTCGCTACATTCGTCGGCGGGCAATGGACTCGATCAATGTTCATCGAGTGGGGGACAAGCGATGGCGATATCCAGTTCCAGACGGATCATGGTCGTAGAAGATAACCGCGACCATCGGACCTTGGTCGGGATGATGCTGAAGGGCGTGGGAATTCAGGATGTCGTGTTCGCGGAGGATGGCGCCAAGGCGTGGGAACTGTTCGAAAACGCCGCCGTGCCCTTCGATCTCGTCATCAGCGATTTGACCATGCCGGGAATGACCGGCATCGAGCTTCTGAACAAGGTGCGTTCGGCGGCGGTGGGCCGCGGCGTTCCCTTCATCATGATAACGGCCAGCGGCCTGCTGGACCATGTCATCGATGCCAAGACGGGGGGGGTGACCAAGTATATCTTCAAGCCCTTCACCGCGGACAAGCTCGTCAAGGAAGTGCGGGCCTGCCTGGAGGAAAACGCCTGAAGATCCCGCGAGGGGGTCACGTCACCACGGAATACTTGTCGATCGCCAACCTGAGGGCCTTCAGGAGTTCGCGCCCCAACTGGCCGCCGTCGCCGACGATCTTCTCGCGCAGCACGGCGCGCATGGTGTCGATGTGGGCCTTGACGATCTCGACCGCGTTGTCGTCTTCGCGGCAGTTCTCGCCGGTCACGTCATAGAGCATCTTGCCGAACATGCTGACCAGCGGATAGCCGAAGGTCCCGCCCTGGCCGCGCAATTCGTGCGCCAGGAGGTTGATCTCGTGGAAATAGCTGTCGCGGCGCCCCGGCTTCATCAGGGCCTCGGTGCAGAGGTCGGAAAGCTTCGCCAGGTAGCTGGTGGCCCATTCGGTGAAGTCGAGGGCGGCCCTTTCCAACTTGTTTTCGGCTTCCTCCAGCAAGTCCATGGGAAGCTCCCCGGCGCTGGATCGTCCCCCACCTCCGCCGACCTTCTCCTTCAATCGGTTGGGCAGGCGGAAATACCAGACCTCGGTCGGCCGGGTCGCCTTCACGACCTTGTCCGCCGAATAGACGACGGTGACGTCCGCGTCACTCGTCACGCGCCGGTCCTCGCCATCGGGAGGGGGAAGATCCTGGCGGCGGCGGTCCGGGCCGAAATATCGCTGGGTCGTCACGAATTGGCGCGGGTGGTCGATGACTTCCAGAAGGCGCTTGTACACCGCTTCCGCGGCGAAGGGCTTTCCCAGGAATTCGGTAACCCCGAGGTCGCGGCAGGCATTCACGTAATCCCGGTCGGCCGCCCCCGACAGCATGATGAAGGGGACGAAGCGATTGGGCGATTCCTTGGCGCTGCGCAACCAGCGCAGCAGCAACAGGCCGTTGATGGGCGACATCACCAGGTCGGAAATCACCATGTCGAGCGGCGGCGGCGAGCCGGGAGACATTCCCGCGCGCATGGTCTTGAGATAATCGATGGCCTCTTGCCCGTTGGCGCAGGTGCTGATCCGCCCGAAACGGAAATGCCGCAGCATGTCTTCGAGAATGCCGCGGATGAAGCGATTGTCCTCGACCAGCAGGACGGACACGCGGTCCAAGTCGTATGTGGTCACCAGTCCCTCTCCCCAATGCCCCCCCAGGGCTAAGCCCCTGGTCCCACGAAAGACTACCCCCCCCGTCCCTACGGCGGGGATGGCGTGGGCGGCGGCGATGCGCCGACCGCCGCCGCCGCGTGATTGATCGAATGCCAAGCCTTGACGACGAACCAGGGCACCTCGCCCGAAACCAGGCTGTAGGCCACCAGCCAACCCAGCAGGACCTTGGCGAACATATGCTTGCGGGCCCGTTCCTTCTTCTCGAGCAGTTTGAGGATGTGATCCATCTGCTCGATCAGGCGGAGGCTCTCGGGAGGCGTCGATTCATGATGCGGGCCATGATGCCCGGTCCGCTGCTCGATCTCCTGAATGGCTTTCTGCTTTCGCTTCCAGAAGATGTCCAGGGGCCAATGCTTCTTTACGTCGTGATAGGGCCTGACCAAAGTTGACGCCTTCCTTTTCCGGACGTTCGAACGGGCGCGACGCCTCCGTCGGCATGCCCGGCGATGATAACAACGGATTCCATGGGCATCAAGAAATCCGACCCTGGTCGGTATCGCGCGGCTTCCGAGGGCCCGCCAGCACCCAACCCAGGGCGATGACCCATGCCAGTCCGGTCCATCCTAGAAGAAGATTGAAAACAAAGACCTGGATTTTTTGGGGATGGCCGGCAAGGGCTGCGATGATGGCCGGAAGGAAATACAGGGGCAGGAACACCAAGCCCACGAACCCCAAGGCCAGCATATGCAATGCTTGATTCAATAGGGTCATGCGGTCCGGTGCTTTCCGCGTTGGTTCCTGGGATGGCGCGCCGGATGATATGTCATGATGCCGGCCCCGAACAAGTATCATGGCTTTGTCGTGGGGGCCGGGAGAACGCCCCATTTTTGCTGACAAGGCGGGGCATTTTCGCTAGAACTCCAGGATCGCCGCTTGGTGCCTTGCTTCCCGAGTTCTTCGGGGCGCGGCCCGTGCAGGCGGGGAAATGTCGATCGAGCATGTCGGAGAATAACATGGCTACTGCCAAGACTTGCGAAGAATGTCGTCCTGAAACGGATGGATTTGGTTTGCAGGTCAGCTTGGGTACGGCTGTATTCATGGGAGCGTTCGGCGTTCTTACCGGCAGTTCGGCGATGAGTGCCTACGGCCTGCGAGCCGCCGCCGGGTTCCTGACCAAAGGGAGTTCTCGGGCGGGGCTCGACGTGGCATCCCGCCTGTTTCCCAAGAAGTCGCGGATTGAAACCGCCAAGCTGCTGCATTTCCTGGCGGTCTTGATCGGTGCCGGTTTGGCGGGGGGGGCGATCCTGGTCTCCTTCCTGAGCCTGCGCGACATCGGCGACGGCGTGTTGGATGTCCCGAGCGAGCTTTCGGTCCTGGGAGTCGTCCTCGGCATCGCCACGTTCGTGCTCATGCGCCGGTATGAAAAATGCGTGGACCAGCACGACGGCTGCTCCGTGCCTTCTTCGGCGTCCCTGGACGAGAAGATGGATGCGTTCGTTTCGAGCGTGGCGTTGCTGGGCATCGTGCTCGCCTTTCTCGGCTGGCCGATCGCGGACCGCGTCGCCGCGATCCTGGTTTCGCTGGCCGTGCTCAGGACCGGGGTGATGGCCGCCTATCGGGGCTTGACGAGCCTTACGGACATGGGCGCCTCGTCCGCGGATGCGGATTCCGTCTGGGCCGACGAGAGCATGAGCGACAGGAAGGAAAGCGTCGCGCTTTCCTCGGTGTTCGCCAGCGCCTTCATGGCCGCCATGAAGCTCGTCGTCGGGCTGATGACGGGAAGTCTCGGCATCCTGTCCGAAGCCGCGCATTCCTTCATGGACCTCGGGGCCGCGTCGCTGACGTGGTTCGCGGTGCGCGCCGGCGACAAGCCTCCCGACGAGGAACACCCCTTTGGGCATGGAAAGATCGAAAGCATTTCGGCCCTGATCGAAACCGGGCTGCTGTTTCTCACCTGTGCCTGGATTTTGCGGGAAGCGGTCGCGCGCCTGATGACGGACGCCGTCGAGGTCAAGACGACATGGTATGCCGTGGCCGTCATCGTCGTCTCGATCGTCATCGACGTCAATCGTTCGCGTGCTCTCTTGAAGGTCGCCAAGGAGACGGGCAGCAAGGCCCTCGAGGCGGATGCGCTCCATTTCTCCTCCGACGTCTGGAGCTCGGCCGTCGTGCTGCTCGGTCTCGGGTTCGTCGCCATCGGTTGGGAGAAGGGCGACGCCATCGCGGCCATCGGCGTGGCGGGGTTCGTTTTCCTGGCGGGCTACCGCCTGGCCATGCGCACCGTCGATGTGTTGATCGATACGGCTCCCGAAGGTGTCGCCGATGACGTCGCGAAATTGGTGGCCGCCTATCCCGGCGTCGCCCGCATCGAGCGGGTACGTGCGCGTCCCGCAGGGACCTACGTGTACGTCGAGGTGGTGGTCAAGGTCAATCGCGGGTTGCCCCTGGAACGGGTCCAGGACATCCGGAACAATCTGCATGCCCTGATCACCAGCGAGCTTCCCGATGTCGACCCGCTGGTGGTCGTCGAACCCCTGACCCTGGATAACGAGGATGTGGCGGAAACGATTCGCATCGCCGCCGCCAACCACAACCTCGGTGTCCATAACATCGACATCCATGCGGTGGGCGAGCACCGTCACATCGGCTTCGACCTGGAGGTCGATGGACGCCTGGGCATCCGGGAGGCGCACGACGTCGCCTCCGCCCTGGAGGATCGCTTGATTCAGGAACTGGGCGGAAACGTCAGCATCGACATCCATATCGATCCGCGGCGGAGCCACGTCTTGAATGGCGAGTTGGTCGCCGCGGACGAGTTGGAACGGGCCCGCGTCCTGGTCACGAAGGTGGTGGGGTCTTTCGCTGTGGTCCGCAGGGGCCAATTGGTGACCATGCTGCGCGGCCCTGACGGGATCTACGTCGCCGTCCACTGTACCTTCCCGAACGACGTTCCGATGGATGCCGTTCGCGACACCACGGCCAAGATCGAACATGACTTGAGGAAGCGGATATCGGGGGTTTCCCGCGTGGTCGTCCATGCCGAGCCCGAGGCCCGGGGGGACGATGAAACGCCCCCATCGGCCACCGCCGGCGAACTTGAGAGGGTTTGACGAGGATCACCCCGCGACGAAGGTGATGACGCTCTTTCCCGTGATGCGGTAGTTGTCGCCCACCTTCTTGGCGTGCAGGGTGCCGGCGTGAATTTCCCTGATGACCTCGATACGGCTGGTGCCGAGAAACTTCGCGACCTCGGTCGTCGAATAAAGGACGTTGGGCTCGATCTTTTTCTTGGAGAGGTCGGACAGGAGCACGGCACCGGAAAGAATCTCCGCGAGGTCCGAGAGGAGAGAAACAAAGGAACGTGCGGCCGTCGCGGCAGCCCTTCCCATGGACGCGGTCGACGACATCGGAACGTCTCCTTGTTTCAAGGCGCATTCGCGCCATAAGCCATATTCGTCATTCTACCAAATCGCCATGGATTTTGGAACCGGTCAACGGCTTCTCGCGACGCTCTCCGGGCTCCGGGGGTATTCCCCCATACTCTCCGGCGAACTCGGGGGTGGGAAGTCCGGCCTGCCTGCACCAAGAGCGATGGCGGGGCATTCCCACGGGTTCCTCGTGAACCTGGACCTCGGCGTTGGGATAGGCCGCCAGGATGACGTCTATGGTTTCTTCCGCATAGCGGTGGGCATCCCGCAACGGGAGGTCGGGGGCCATTTCAACATGAAGCTGGATGAATAGCCTATCCCCCGAGGACCGCGTGCGCAGATCGTGGACGCCGTGAACTTCGGGATGGGAAAGGGCGAGGTTCCGAATTTTGTGCCTTTCTTCATCGCAAAGTTCGCGGTCGAGAAGTGCGCCAAGGGCGTCGATGAAGATGCTTCGGGCATTCCAGGCCAGGTAAATCGCAATGCCAAGCGCGAAGAGCGCATCGACCCATAACAGGCCACCAAGGCCCGACAAGGCGAGGGAGAGGATGATTCCCAGATGCGTGAGGATATCCGTCGAGTAATGGACCGAGTCGGCGCGCAGGATGAGCGACCCCGTCAACCTGACGACGTGCCGCTGATAAAGGACCAAGCCACCCGTCAGGACGATCACGCCCGCCATGGCGCCGATTCCCCATTCGGCCCGGGCAATGGAATGGGGATGGCCGAAACGGTCGATCGCCTCGATGACGATCATGATTGCGACGCCGACAAGGAATACCGATTCGACCAAAGACGCCAAGGGCTCGACTTTACCGAAGCCGAATCGATGGAAGCGGTCCGCTTGGCGCACCGCCTGACGGACGGCCAGGAAGTTCAGGAGCGCGACGGAATTGTCCAGGACCGAATCCATCAAGGACGTCAAGACGCTCACCGAACTGGTGGCAGCCCATGCCCCGACCTTCATCCCGAGCATGACCCCCGCGACCGCCAGGGATATCGCCGTGGCCGTCTTCTTGAGGCGGCCCATCTCCTCCGAGGAAAGGTTGGCGGGCGGTGCCGTCGGAGCCATGGGGCTAGGTTCCCCTGGCGAGAATCTCCTTCAGCGATCTCCAGGCGGATTGTCCCGGTTCCATGTCGTCCTTGATCCGATCAAGAGAATCCGCGATGCGCTGGAGTTCCCAGAGCATCAGGATCAGGACGTGGGACTCCGGGGCGTGCCGGAACGTCTCGAAGAACTCGTGAAACCCGCCTTGCGCCTCAAGGTCGCTTTGGTTCGCGACCTGGGCTTCATCCGTGAAAGCCGCGTCGATCTCGGCGTCGCGTGGGGCAGAGTTCTCCGGCATGGTATGCTCCGATGGCAATTTCCAGGACAGCGATATTATTCCTGCCGGACGATACTTCCAACCTCGGCTTCAGGGCGGGCGGGCAGGGCAATGGAGATTCACCCGCACTTCGAATAGCCGCAGCTCGTGCAGGTATCGCAGCCTTCCTGGCGCATCAGGCTGGGCTGGAGGCATTTGGGGCATTGGCGGAAAAGAGGGCTGGCGCCGGTGGGCTGGGGTGCCTCGGGGTCGGGGAAGGACGGACCGCCCAGGGCAACCACCTTGGATTCCGACCCGCGGGGGGCGAAGGCCTCGCCGCGGCCGAGGAAGCCGATGGCGATCAGGTGGCGTTCGATGACCTCGCCGATGGCCGCCAGCAGCGACGGCACGTAACGCCCGCCCATCCACTGCCCGCCCCGCGGATCGAATACCGCCTTCAACTCGTCGACCACAAAGGATACGTCGCCGCCGCGCCGGAATACCGCCGAGATCATGCGCGTCAGGGCGACGGTCCAGGCGTAGTGCTCCATGTTCTTCGAATTGATGAAGATCTCGAAGGGCCGCCGCCGCGCCTGGTCGTCGATGATGTCGTTCAGCGTGATGTAGATGGCATGATCCGATTCCGGCCAATGCACCTTGTAGGTGGCGCCGGGCAGGGCGTCGGGTCGGTCGAGGGGCTGGAACATGCGTACCACCGCCCCCGCGTCGCCCCCATCCTTCGGCCGCGGGCGGGCCGAGGGGGCGAGGAGCGGCAGTTCCGCCTGCTTGGGGGTCTTGGCGGGAACCAGGGCCTTGCCGTCCTTCTTCCGGACCTCCAGCACCGCCCCGGTCACGTCGTTGGGCCGGTATGTGGTGCAGCCCTTGCAACCCAGGTCGTAGGCCTGGCGGTAGATGTCCTTGAACTCCTCGAACGGGATGTCCTCGGGCACGTTGATGGTCTTGGAGATCGAGCTGTCGATATACTTCTGCACCGCCGCCTGCATGACCAGATGGTCGTAGGGGGTGAGCGCCTGGGCGTCGACGAAGGCCTCGGGCAGCTTGGCGGTCTCGCCGAACAGGCGGTGGTAGAGCCGGTAGGCGTAGTCCGAGACTTCCTCTTCCCGCCGGCTGCCGTCGGGCTGCAGGACATGGCGGCTGTACTTGAAGCTGAACACCGGTTCCAGACCCGAGGACACGTTGTCGGCGAACAGCGATATGGTCCCCGTCGGGGCCACCGAGGTCAGCAGGGCGTTGCGGATTCCCTGGTGGCGGATGGCATCGCGCACGTCGGCATCCAGTTCCTGGACGGCTGGCGCGGCGAGATACTTCTCGGCGTCGAACAAAGGGAAGGCACCCTTTTCGGCCGCCAGATTCGACGAGGTCAGGTAGGCGGCACGCCGGATGGTGGCCATCCAGGTTTCGGTCAGTTCCACCGCCTGGCGTCCGCCGTAGCGCGCCCCGCACATAATCAGGGCGTCCGCCAGGCCGGTGATCCCCAGGCCGATGCGGCGTTTGGCCTTGGCCTCGTGCTCCTGCTGGGGCAGGGGCATGCGCGAAACCTCGATCACGTCGTCCATCATGCGCACGGCCACCGCCACCAAGTCGGCCAGGGCCGCCAGGTCCAGACCCGCCTTGTCGGTGAAGGGATCGTTGACCAGGCGCGCCAGATTCACCGAGCCCAGCAGGCAGGCCCCATAGGGCGGCAGGGGCTGTTCGCCGCAGGGATTGGTGGCGTGGATGGTCTCGCAGTAGGCCAGGTTGTTCAGGCGGTTGATGCGGTCGATGAAGATCACGCCCGGTTCGGCATAGGCGTAGGTGCCGCGCATGATCTTGTCCCACAACTCGCGGGCGGGCAGGACCTTGTAGACCGTGCCGCCGAAGGACAGCTCCCAGGGAGCGTCCTCCTTCACCGCCAGCATGAAGGCGTCGGTCGCCAGGACCGACAGGTTGAACATGCGCAGCCGTCCGGGTTCCCGCTTGGCCTCGATGAAGGCCTCGATGTCCGGATGGTCGCAGCGCATGGTCGCCATCATGGCGCCCCGCCGCGATCCGGCGCTCATGATGGTGCGGCACATGGCGTCCCAGACGTCCATGAAGGTCAACGGCCCGGAAGCGTCCGCCCCCACGCCCTTGACCGGGGCGCCCTTCGGCCGCAGCGTCGAGAAGTCGTAGCCGATGCCGCCCCCCTGCTGCATGGTCAGGGCGGCCTCCTTGAGACCGTCGAAGATGCCGGCCATGTCGTCGGGGATGTCGCCCATGACGAAGCAGTTGAACAGGGTCACGGTGCGCCGGGCGCCGGCCCCCGACAGGATACGCCCGGCGGGCAGGAAGCGGAAATCGCTCAGCGCCTTGAAGAAACGGGGCTCCCATTCCTCAGGATGCGCCTCGACGGCGGCCAGAGCGCGGGCGACGCGCGCCCAGGTGTCGTCTACCGTGCGATCCAGAGGATGGCCGTCCGGCCCCTTCAGCCGGTATTTCATGTCCCAGATCTGCTGCGATATGGACGAAATCTGCACCACCGCATCCGCTCCTTGCCGACCTAGCCCCATTTTAGGCCGGCCCCCGTTCCGGGTCAAGAACATACAGGGTACATTTATCCGGAGCGGCGCATTCCTGCCTGCCCGAGGGCTGCGTTCGCCGATGGCGCCCTTTCCCCGCTATTCACAGGGTGGGGGTAACTTTTTCCACAACAAAGGTGGGGTCACGCGCGGCGCATCGTCCAGGCGCCGGCGAAGGCGAAGACCGCCATGGCCAGCGAGAAGGGGAGATTGTAGGTGGCCATGGACAGGCCAAGGAAACTCCAGTTGACGTCGTCGCAGGACCGTCGCGGCTTGACCTGGGCCTGATCCAGCATCTCCTGCAGGGTCATGGCGGTGGGGGGCGTGCCGCCACAACTGGAAATCCACCAGTGCTGCTCCACCCCCACGTGGTAGAAAGCCACCGCCGCCCCGCCCAGGAAGCCGATGCCGCAGAGCGCTACCAACCCGGCCCGCAAGGCGGGCGGCAGGGGCGCCGCCAGGACGACCATGGCCAGCACTCCCCCCGCCGCATAAGGGATACGCTGGTAGATACACAGGATGCAGGGCTCCAGGTTGAAGACGTGTTGGGCGGTGAAAGCCATGGCCAGGGCGCCCACGCAGACTCCCAGGATGGCGAGGGGGATGAGTTTTTCCAGGCGCATCATGATGTGGCACTATAGAAGAACAAGGCCGCTACCGCTAGATCAGGTATTTCACCACCACGAATCCGCCGACCAGCAGGATCACGCCGATCGTGGTTACGGTCATCAGGCGGCGTTCGACGAAGTCGCGGATGATAGGCCCGAAATACCAAAGCAGGATCGCCACCAGAAAGAAGCGGAACCCGCGCGAGCCGATGGAAGCGAAGGTGAAAGCCGTCAGGTCGAAATGGAACACGCCGGCGGCGATCGTAATCAGCTTGTAGGGGATGGGCGTGGCACCCTTGATCAGGATGATCCAGGTGCCGTAGTCCTCGAAGCCCTTGCGCAGGCCTTCGAACTTCTCGGCCAGGCCGTAAACCTTGATTACCCATAGGCCCAGCGTCTCGTACAGGAAATAGCCGATGGCGTAACCCAGATAGCCGCCAACCACCGAACTGACCGTACAGACCGAGGCGAACCACCAGGCACGCTCGCGCACCGCCAGGATCATGGGGATCAGCATGACGTCGGGCGGGATGGGAAACAGCGAGCTTTCGATGAACGAAATCGCCGCCAGCCACCAGACGGCATGGCGGTGGGCGGCCAGGGCCATCACCCAGTCGTAAACGCGTCGCAGCACGGGAATTCCACCGCCGGGAAAGATGAAGAATGGTGGCCCCCCCGAGACTCGAACTCGGATGCCCGGAGGGCACGTGATTTTGAGTCACGCGTGTCTGCCATTCCACCAGGGGGCCACACGGGGCAGTGATAATCCAGCCCGGTCGGGATGTCTACCGCCCTGACGGGTCCGATCTTGACAGAGATCGGGGGCGGGGCGCATGAACCCGGCATGCGCCTTTCCTTTCACTACGGCTGGGCCATCGTGGCTGCGGGGACCCTGACCGTCTTCGCCGCCATCGGGCTGGGCCGTTTCGCCCTCGGCATGCTGCTGCCCTCCATGGGCCAAGGCCTGGACCTGTCGTATGCCGAGATGGGATTTCTCGGCACGGCCAACTTTCTCGGCTATCTGGGCGCCGTCATGGTGGCCGGCCATGTCGCCCAGCGGTTCGGCGCGCGGGCGGTAGTCGGGGCCGGCTTGTTTCTGGTCGCCGGTACCATGATCCTGATGGGCGCCGCAGGGGGATTCGCCGCCGCTCTCCTGCTCTATGCGGCGACCGGGGTGGGCAGTGGCTTCGCCAACGTGCCGATCATGGGCCTGGTGTCGCACTGGTTCGGGCGTGGCCTCAGGGGTAAGGCCGCAGGCCTGATGATCGTCGGCAACGGCCTCGCCATCGTGACCGCCGGACAACTGGTGCCCTGGATCAACGGCTGGGGCGGCGCGGCCGGCTGGCGCTGGGGCTGGGCCGTCCTGGGGGCCATCGCCTTGCTGGCGGCGGCTGCCGTCGCGGCGACGGTGCGCAACGATCCGGGCGACCTGGACCTGGAGCCCTTGGGCGGCGAGACCGGAGCGCCGGCCCCCGCCGCCGGACCGGCCGGGACGGCGCCGCGCAAGGCGGTGCTGCACCTCGGGGCCATCTATTTCCTGTTCGGGGCGACCTATTCCGTCTACGTGACCTTCATCGTCACCACCCTGGTCAAGGAACAGGGATTCCCCGAAGACACCGCCGGCGCCTTCTGGGCCTGGGTGGGGTTCCTCAGCCTCTTCTCGGGGCCGGTCTTCGGCACCCTCTCGGACAGGACCAGTCGGCGCACCGGCCTGATCGCGGCCTTCCTGATCCAGGCGCTGGCCTACGGCTTGGCCTCTGGCGGCCTGCCGGGGGCCGCGGTGCTGCTGTCGGTGTCCTTGTTCGGCTTCACCGCATTTGCCGTCCCGACCATCATGGCGGCGGCGGTGGGCGATACCCTGGGGCCTGCCCGCGCCGCCAAGGCCTTCGGCCTGGTGACAGTGTTCTTCGGTGCGGGCCAAGTGGCCGGGCCGGCAGTGGCCGGCCTGTTGGCCGAGGCTAGCGGCAGTTTCGCCGTGGCCTACGGGGCGGCCGCGGCGGCGGTGCTGTCGGCGGCCCTGCTCGCCCTGTTCCTCAAGCCCGCGGAGAGGGATCGATGCGCATCCTCTTCCTGACCCATGCCTTCAACAGCCTGACCCAGCGGCTTTACGTGGAACTGGCGGAACGGGGCCACGAGTTGTCGGTGGAATTCGACATCAAGGACGAGGTCGCCATCGAGGCGGTGGATATTTTCCGTCCCGACCTGGTGATCGCCCCCTACCTGCGCCGCGCCATCCCCCAAAGCGTCTGGAGCCGCCATGTCTGCCTGGTGGTCCACCCGGGCCCGCCGGGCGACCGCGGCCCGTCGTCCCTGGATTGGGCGATCCATGAGGCGAAAGAGGACTGGGGCGTTACCGTCTTGCAGGCCAACGCCGAAATGGACGGCGGTCCCGTCTGGGCCTTCCGGACCTTTCCCATGCGCTTGGCGCCCAAGGCCAGCCTCTATCGCCGCGAGGTGACCGAGGCCGCCGTCGCCGCCCTGCTGGAGGCCCTGGCGAAGATCGAGTCCGGCGGCCGTCCCGACCCGGCGCCGCCCGGCACCTGGCGGCCCGTCATGAAGCAGGAGATGCGGGCCATTGATTGGAACCGTGACGACACCGAAACCGTTCTGCGGAAGATCCATGCCGCGGATGGCTTTCCCGGTGTGCTGGACGTGATCGGCGGCCGGGCGGTCCATCTGTTCGACGCCCATCCGGAAACCACCCTGATGGGCCGCCCCGGCGTGCCCATCGCCCGCTACAAGGGAGCGGTCTGCCTGGGGACGGTGGACGGCGCGGTCTGGATCGGCCACGTCCGCGAACCGGGCGAAGGCAAGCTGAAGCTGCCGGCCACCGCCGTCCTGGGCGACATCGACGCCCCCGAGTTCGAGCCCGACACCTGGGCGGAGATCGGCTTTCGCGAACGGGACGGGGTCGGCGTCCTGACGTTCCCGCTTTATAACGGCGCCATGAGCACCGCCCAGTGCCGGCGCCTGGAAGCGGCTTTCCGCCATGCCTGCAGCCGCGCCCCCAAGGTCATCGTGCTGGCCGGCGGGGAAGACTTCTGGTGCAACGGCATCCACCTGAACGCCATCGAGGCCGCCGCCAGCCCGGCCGACGAATCCATGGCCAACATCGAAGCCATGGACGATCTTTGCCGGACCATCCTGTCCGCCACCGACCGCTACGTGATCGCCGCCATGCGGGGCAACGCGGGAGCGGGCGGGGTCTTCCTCGCCATGGCCGCCGACCGGGTGCTGGCGCGCGACGGCGCCGTACTCAATCCTCATTACAAGAACATGGGCAACCTTTACGGCTCCGAATACTGGACCTACCTGCTGCCCCGCAGGGTAGGGGAGGACGGGATCGGACGGATCATGGGTCGGCGCCTGCCGCTGGGCGCCGCCCAGGCGGAACGGCTGGGCCTGATCGACGGCACCTTCGGTGATTTCGACGAGGTGCTGGAACTGGCTCGCAACCTGGACGTCGCCCCCTTGATCGCCGAGAAGAAGGCCCGCCGGGCCGCCGACGAGGCCGTCAAGCCTTTGGATGCCTACCGGGCCGGGGAGTTGGAACGTATGCGGCTGAACTTCTACGGCTTCGATCCGAGCTACCACGTGGCGCGATACAACTTCGTCCACAAGGTCCCCCATTCCCGCACCCCCCTGTTCCTCGCCTCCCATCGGCGGCGGCGGGCGGTATGATGCAATAAGCAACGCCAAGTATTTTGTCTGCGTTGCCTCATGCAATACATCAGCAAACAAGCATGTTGACGCCCCTTTTTCTGGCTCTTACTAAGTCTTTCATCAGAAATTCCTAAAGTATCTGCGTTCCCGGCCGGTTTCCGGCGGGATCATGCCTTCCGGTCAAGGATGGGAGCGCGGGGTTCTGGGAGAGGCCCGTCGCGTCCCGGAGATGTTCCCTTCGCCAGACTCGTCTGGCGGCAGGCTTTCCGTCTTCCCGGCGCACCCTTTCCCGGAGCCATCCGACCACGAAGGGGCTTTGCCGTGTCTGTTCAAAGAATTCTCGTCTTGCTGCTGGGCTTGCTGCTCCTGGCGGCGGGGTCGGACGCCGCCCTGGCGGCCGATCCGGTCCAGGCCGCCACCGAGACATCCATTCCCTGGTGGGGTTGGGCGCTGATCCTGTTCGTCGTGTCCTTCGGCCTCGGCATCGTCGCGGTGCTGGGCGGCGTGGGCGGCGGCGTGTTGTTCGTGCCCATCGTCGGCGGTTTCTTCCCCTTCCATTTCGATTTCGTGCGGGGTGCCGGCCTGCTGGTCGCCTTGGCGGGCGCCCTGGCCGCCGGACCTGGCCTGCTGCGCAGCGGCATGGCGAGCCTCAAGTTGGCGCTACCCATGGGCCTGATCGCCTCGGCCGCCGCCATCGTCGGCGCCATGATGGGCTTGGCGCTGCCCACCAATTACGTCCAGATCGCCTTGGGGGTCACCATCCTCGGCATCGTGGCCCTGATGGCCACGGCCAAGAAGTCCGAATACCCCGAGGTGCTCAAGCCCGACGCCCTGTCGGTCATGCTGGGCATCCATGGGTCCTACCTGGAAAGGACCTTGGGCAAGGAAGTGAACTGGAATATCCACCGCACCGCCTACGGTCTTTTGCTGTTCGTGCTCATCGGCATCATGGCCGGCATGTTCGGGCTGGGCGCCGGCTGGGCCAATGTGCCGGTGCTGAACCTTCTGCTGGGGGCGCCGCTCAAGGTGTCGGTTTCCACCAGCAAGTTCATGCTGGGCATCGTCGATACCGCCGCCGCCTGGGTCTACCTGAACCAGGGCGCCGTGCTGGCGGTGGTGGCGGTGCCGTCCATCGTCGGCATCATGCTGGGCTCGCTGGTCGGCGTTCGCCTGTTGACCCGCACCAAGGCCGCGGTGATCCGCAAGATCGTCATTGGCATGCTGCTCCTGGCCGGTGTGCGCGCCGTGCTCAAGGGCTTCGGAATATAGGAGAAAGTCATGGCCGAATACGATCCGAAGACGTCCTACGCCACCGAGGAACAGCTCGCCTACGCCACCGTCCTGGACTGGGGCATGAAGGCCGGCTTCGCCATCCTGGTGGTCAGCTTCCTGCTCTATGTGACCGGCATCCTTCCGGCTCACGTTCCCGTGGACCATCTGCCCGAGTACTGGAACCTGCCGGTCGGCAAATACATGGAAAAGGCCGGCGTGCACGGGGGATGGACTTGGGTGGGCCTGTTGCACAAGGGCGATTTCCTGAACTTCGCCGGCATCGCCTTCCTGTCGGCGGTGACCATCGGGTGCTATTTTAGGATACTGCCGATGCTGTTCGCCAAGAAGGACAGGATCTACGGCATCATCGCGGTGGGGCAGGTGCTGATCCTGGTGCTGGGCGCTTCCGGCATTCTGGCGGCCGGCCACTGACCGAGCGGAAGGGAGAGACTTTCATGGAACAGCAGATGTCGCCGATGGGCCGCTTGGCCCGCTTCGTGATCGCCACCGACGGCTCCGAATTCACCGTCGGCGCCCGCAAGGTGGGGGTGGACCTCGCCAAGAAGGCGGTGGCCAAGATCTTTCCGGTGATGATGGTCTACGTGAATCCGGAGTATGCCGCCCTGGCGCCGCAACTGGTCGAGAAGGCGGAAAACGATGCCATGGCCCACCTGAAGACCATCGTGGAGGCGGCCCAGGCCGCCGGTGTCGAGGCCGAGCCCCTGATCCGCCACGGCGACCTGCCGCACGAGGTGATCGTCGGCGCGGCCGGATCGGTGAACGCCGACGTCATCGTGGTCGGCCGGCGCGGCCGGCGCGGTCTGGCCCGCATCATGGTGGGCGACGCCACCGTGAAGGTGATCGGCGCCGCCCGGTGCAGCGTCCTGGTGGTGCCCAAGGCGGCCGCCATGTGGCAGAAGCGCATCCTGCTCGCCACCGACGGCTCGCGCTTCGGAGACGCGGCAGCGGTGGCGGCGGCCAACGTGGCCCGCTGTTGCAAGCTGCCGGTGACGGTGGTGGGCGCCCTGGTGCCCAGCCATAGTGCGCAACGCCAGCAGGAAGGCCGCGACGCCGTCGCCCGTACCGTCGACTACCTGAAAAAGGAAGGCTTCGATGCCGAGGGCGTGGTTGAGCCGGGCGAGGCCGCCGACGTCATCGCCGCAGCCGCCGACACGGCGGGCGCCGACTTGATCGTCATGGGCACCCACGGCCGTACCGGCTTCGAACGGGTGCTGGTGGGCAGCGTCGCCGAGCGCGTCATCGGGCTGGCCAAGTGTCCGATCCTGGTGGTGAAGTAGCGTCCTGCCCATTCGTTGGGCAGGCGAACCACCGTGCCAAAGGAATCTTTCCGGCGGGCGATTCTTGTTCTTGGTCGCGGGGCGGGCCTTCGTTATAGTTCACGGCCGCGTCGGCGGGCCGTCGGCGCGGGCGGCGTTGCGGCTCGCTGGCTTTTCCGTCGCGATTCCGAGCGCAGGACAGGAGGACCGGCCCCCCGAAATTGGGGGCCGGAGACTTCGGTCTTGTGCGCGGCCGCGCGAGTCCGCTAGAACACCGTCCCTTCGGCTAACGGCAACCGATCGACTCAATTCAAGGACGTCACCATGGTCCATTGTTCCTTGCCCCCGCGCCAGGGTCTCTACGACCCCTCCAACGAGCACGACAGCTGCGGCGTCGGCTTCGTGGCCAACATCAAGAACAAGAAAAGCCACGATATCGTGCGCAAGGGCCTGGACATCCTGGTCAACCTGACCCATCGCGGCGCGGTCGGCGCGGACCCGCTGGCCGGTGACGGCGCCGGCATCCTGATGCAGATTCCCGACCGCTTCCTGCGCGAGGAGACCAAGGCGCTTGGCATGGCGCTGCCCCGGGTCGGCGAGTATGCCGTCGGCATGGTCTTCCTGCCCAAGGACAAGAAGGCGCGCGCCGCCTGCGAGAAGGCCATCGAGGACGTGGCCGATCTGGAAGGCCAGAAGGTATTGGGCTGGCGCGACGTACCCTGCGACGACAAGGTTCTGGGCTACAGCGTCAAGCCCATCGAACCCTGCATCCGCCAAGTCTTCATCCAGCGCGGCGCCAACTGCAAGGACCAGGACGCCTTCGAGCGCAAGCTCTACGTCATCCGCAAGCAGGCGCATCACCGCATCTGGGACGCGGGCAAGGTCACCTCGTCAGGCTTCTACGTGCCGTCCATGTCCTGCCGCACCATCTGCTACAAAGGCATGATGCTGGCCGAGAACGTGCCGCTCTACTACCCCGACCTGATGGACCCGCGCGTCGAATCGGCGCTCGCCCTGGTGCACCAGCGCTTTTCCACCAACACCTTTCCCTCCTGGGAACTGGCGCAGCCCTTCCGCTACCTTTGCCACAACGGCGAGATCAACACGCTGCGCGGCAACATCAACTGGATGCTGGCGCGCCGCCACAACATGAAGTCGGCGATCCTCAGGGAGGATCTGGACAAGCTCTGGCCGCTGATCGGCGACGGGCAGTCCGATTCCGCCACCTTCGACAATGCCCTGGAGCTGCTGGTGGCGGGCGGCTATTCGCTGGCGCATGCCATGATGCTGATGATCCCCGAGGCCTGGGACAACAACCCGCTGATGAACAAGAAGCGCAAGGCCTTCTACGAATACCACGCCGCCCTGATGGAACCCTGGGACGGCCCCGCCGCCGTGGCCTTCACCGACGGCCGCCAGATCGGCGCGACCCTGGACCGCAACGGGCTCCGGCCCGCCCGCTACGTCATCACCGACGACGACATGGTGGTGATGAGCTCGGAAGTCGGCGTACTCGACATCCCGGAAGAGAGGATCGTCAAGAAGTGGCGCCTGCAGCCGGGCAAGATGTTCCTCATCGACCTGGAACAGGGCCGCATCATCGACGACGCCGAGGTGAAGGAGGAACTGGCTTCCCGCTTCCCCTACCAGGAATGGCTGGACAAGACCCAGATCCGCGTCGAGAGCCTGCCGGCCGAAGTGGCCGCCATGGCGCCCGATCCGGCGACCCTGCTGGATCGCCAGCAGGCTTTCGGCTACACCCAGGAAGACATCAAGTTTTTTCTGGCGCCCATGGCGCTGGACGGCCAGGACCCGGTGGGTTCCATGGGCCGCGACATTCCGCCGGCCGTGCTGTCCGACCGGCCGAAGATGCTTTACGACTACTTCAAGCAGTGCTTCGCCCAGGTGACCAACCCGCCCATCGACCCGATCCGCGAGGAATCGGTGATGTCGCTGGTGTCCTTGATCGGGCCCCGGCCCAACCTGCTGAACCTGGAAACCGGGGTCAGCCACCCACGCCTGGAAGTCAAGCAACCCATCCTGTCCAACGTGGACCTGGAACGCATCCGCCACATCCAGGAAAAGGTCAACGACCGTTTCCACGCCTATACGCTGGACATCGTCTATCCGGCCGACATGGGCGCGACGGGCATGGAGAAGGCCATCGAGCGGATCTGCCGCGAGGCCGAGGAAGTGGTGCGCGAGGGCAACAACATCATCATCCTGTCCGACCGCGAGATGGATGCCGACCACATCGCCGTGCCGGCCCTGCTGGCGATTGCGGCGGTGCATCATCACCTGATCCGCAAGGGCCTGCGCACCGAGGTCGGCCTGGTGGTCGAGACCGGCGAGGCTCGCCAGGTGCACGATTTCTGCCTGCTGGCCGGCTACGGCGCCGAGGCGGTCAACCCATACCTGGCCTTCGAGACCATCTCGGCCATCCTGCCCGAACTGGGCAACGGCACCACCGAGGAGAAGGCCCACCAGAACTACATCAAGGCCACTTCCAAGGGCATCCTGAAGGTTATGTCCAAGATGGGCATCTCGACCTACCAGTCCTATTGCGGCGCCCAGATATTCGACGCCATCGGCCTGAACGCCGAATTCGTCGAGGCCTACTTCACCGGCACCAAGACCCCGGTGGAAGGCGTCGGCCTGAAGGAAATCGCCCAGGAGACCGCGGCCCGCCACCGCCGGGCCTTCGGCGACGAGGCGATCCTCAAGGAAGCGCTCGACGTGGGCGGGGAACTGGCCTACCGGGTCCGCGGCGAGGAACATGCCTGGACGCCGCAGAGCCTCTCGCTCCTCCAGCACGCCATCCGCAGCGGCGACCGCGGCAAGTACAAGCAGTTCGCCGCCCTGATGAACGAGCAGACGGCGTCGCTGAAGAACCTGCGCGGCCTGTTCAAGCTGAAGAAGGGCCGCAAGCCGGTGCCCCTGGACGAGGTCGAGCCCGCCTCGGCGATCGTCAGGCGCTTCGCCACCGGGGCCATGTCCTTCGGCTCCATTTCCTACGAGGCGCACAGTTCCATCGCGGTGGCGATGAACCGCATGGGCGGCAAGTCCAACACCGGCGAGGGCGGCGAGGAGGCCGAACGCTTCCAACCCCTGCCCAACGGCGATTCCATGCGTTCCGCGGTCAAGCAGGTGGCTTCCGGCCGCTTCGGCGTGACCACCGAATACCTGGTCAACGCCGACGAGATCCAGATCAAGATGGCCCAGGGCGCCAAGCCCGGCGAGGGCGGCCAGTTGCCCGGCCACAAGGTCAACCGGACCATCGCCCGTGTGCGCTATTCGACGCCGGGCGTCGGCCTGATCTCGCCGCCGCCCCACCACGACATCTATTCCATCGAGGATCTGGCGCAGCTTATCCACGACCTCAAGAACACCAATCCCAAGGCCCGCATCTCGGTCAAGCTGGTGTCCGAAGTCGGCGTCGGCACCATCGCCGCCGGCGTCTCCAAGGCCCATGCCGACCATGTGCTGATCTCGGGCTACGACGGCGGCACCGGCGCCAGCCCCATCACCTCGGTGATGCATGCCGGCCTGCCCTGGGAAGTGGGTTTGGCCGAAACCCACCAGACCCTGGTGATGAACGACCTGCGCCGCCGCATCTGCGTGCAGGCCGACGGCGGCATGCGCACCGGGCGCGACGTGGTGATCGCCGCGCTGCTGGGCGCCGACGAGATCGGCTTCGGCACCGCGGCGCTCGTCACCCAGGGCTGCATCATGATGCGCAAATGCCACCTGAACACCTGCCCGGTCGGCGTCGCCACCCAGGACCCCAACCTGAGAAAGCGGTTCACCGGCAGCCCCGAGCATCTGGTGAACTACCTCACCATGGTGGCCGAGGAAGTGCGCGAGTATATGGCCGAAATGGGCTTTCGCAGCTTCCAGGAAATGATCGGCCGCTCCGACATGCTCGACATGCGGCCGGGCATCAAACACTGGAAGGCCAAGGGGCTCGACTTCGCGCGCATCTTCCATCGCCCCGCGGTGGACAAAGGGGTCGCCGTCCACAATTGCCAGGCCCAGGACCATGGCCTGGGCCGGGCGTTGGACCATGCCCTGATCGAAAGGGCCCGGCCGGCGCTGGACAGCGGCAAGCCGGTGCAGATCGACCTGCCCATCTACAACGTGAACCGCACCTTCGGTACCATGCTGTCCGGCGAGGTGGCGAAGAAGTACGGTCACAAGGGACTTCGCGACGATACCATCCAGATCAAGGTGACCGGCAACGCCGGCCAGAGCCTGGGCGCTTGGCTGGCGCACGGCATCGCCATCGAACTGGCGGGCGACGCCAACGACTACGTGGGCAAGGGCCTGTCGGGCGGGCGGATCGTCATCTATCCGCCCAAGGAAAGCCCGGTGGTGCCCGAAGACAACATCATCGTCGGCAACACGGTGCTCTACGGCGCCATTTCCGGCGAGTGCTACTTCCGCGGCGTGGGCGGGGAACGTTTCGCCGTGCGCAACTCGGGCGCCACGGCGGTGGTGGAAGGCGTCGGCGATCACGGCTGCGAATACATGACCGGCGGCGTGGTGGTGGTGCTGGGGCCGACGGGCCGCAATTTCGCGGCCGGCATGTCGGGCGGTATCGCCTACGTGCTGGACGAGGACGGCAGCTTCGGCAAACGCTGCAACACCCAGATGGTGGAGATCGAGCATCTCTCCGAGGAAGAGTCCCTGCCTTCCGGCATGTCCCGCGACGAGGCGATCAAGGACATGCTGGGCTTCGACGCCCTGCGCCTGAAGGCGCTGGTCGAAAAGCACCTGCACTATACCGGCAGCACCCGGGCGAAGAAGGTTCTCGACAACTGGGAGGCCACGCTGCCCAAGTTCGTCAAGGTCATGCCCGTCGACTACCGGCGTGCCCTGCAGACCTTGCGCGGCGCGGAAAATCAAAAGACCGAACGCTCGGGCCAACGGCCCAAGGAAGGGTGAGCGACCATGGGAAAGGCGACCGGATTCCTGGAGATCGCGCGGCTCAATCGGAGCTATGAGCCGACCTCGGACCGCATCCAGCACTACCGCGAGTTCATGATCCCGCTGCCCGAGCCGGAGTTGAACCGGCAGGGGGCGCGATGCATGGATTGCGGCATCCCGTTCTGTCATAACGGCTGTCCGATCAACAACATCATCCCGGACTGGAATGACTTGGTCTTCCGCAACCGCTGGCGGGAAGCGGTCGAGGTTCTCCATTCCACCAACAACTTCCCGGAATTCACCGGCCGCGTTTGCCCGGCGCCTTGCGAGGCGGCCTGCACGCTGAACCTCCAGGACGAGCCGGTGACCATCAAGACCATCGAATGCGCCATCGTGGATCGCGGTTGGCAGGAAGGCTGGATCAAGCCCCAGATTCCCCGCCACCGCTCCGGCAAGGTGGTCGCCGTGGTGGGTTCCGGCCCGGCCGGCTTGGCCTGTGCCCAACAACTGGCGCGGGCCGGCCACAAGGTGGACGTCTACGAGAAGGCGTCGCGTATCGGCGGTCTGCTGCGCTACGGCATTCCCGATTTCAAACTCGACAAGCGCCTGATCGACCGCCGCATGGGCCAGATGCAGGCCGAGGGCGTCCGCTTCCTGCCCGGTGTCCACGTGGGTTCCGACATTCCCGGCAAGCAGTTGCTGGACGATTACGATGCGGTGGTGCTGGCCGGCGGCGCGGAAGCCCCACGCGACCTGGCGGTGCCCGGCCGCGGGCTGAAGGGCATCCATTTCGCCATGGATTTCCTCACCCAGCAGAATCGCCGCGTGGCCGGGGACCGCATCCCGGAAGACGAAGCCATCCTCGCCACCAACAAGCGCGTGGTGGTGATCGGCGGCGGCGATACAGGGTCGGATTGCGTCGGCACCTCGGTGCGCCAGGGCGCTCGTTGGGTCACCCAACTGGAAATCATGCCCCGTCCGCCGGAGAAGGAGGAAAAGCTCGTCACTTGGCCCAACTGGCCCCACAAGCTCGCCACCTCCACCTCCCACGAGGAAGGCTGCCGCCGCGAATGGGCGGTCGCCACCCAGGCCTTCGAGGGAGAGAACGGCCATCTGGTGCGCCTGGACTGCGTGCGCGTCGAATGGACCAAGGGCGCCGACGGCCGCATGACCATGCAGGACGTGGCCGGTTCCGAATTCCAGATCCAGGCCGACTTGGTGCTGCTGGGCATGGGCTTCGTCCATCCGGTGCACGAGGGCATGCTGAAGCAGCTGGGTGTCGAACTGGACGGGCGCGGCAACGTCAAGGCCGACACCCAGGCCTACCAGACATCGGCCAAGAAGGTCTTCGTCGCCGGCGACATGCGTCGTGGCCAGTCCCTGGTGGTCTGGGCGATCCGCGAGGGCCGCGCCTGCGCCCGCTCGGTGGACCAGTTCCTGATGAAGGGCAAGTCGGACCTGCCGGGCTATCCGGAATAGGTTCTTCCCAGGTCGTCAGTCGATATCGGCGACCTGGGACTTGCCGCCGCCCTTGACGCGCTGGGCGAGCGCCGCTGCCATGAAATCGTCGATGTCGCCATCGAGCACGGCGCCGGTGTTGCTGGTTTCCACGCCGGTCCGCAGGTCCTTGACCATCTGGTAGGGCTGCAGGACATAAGACCGGATCTGGTGACCCCAGCCGATATCGGTCTTGGAATCGTGTTCGGCCTGGACCTGGGCCTCGCGCTTCTGCAGTTCCCGTTCGTAGAGGCGGGCCTTCAGCATCTTCATGGCTGCCGCCCGGTTCTTGTGCTGGGAGCGGTCGTTCTGGCACTGGACCACCACGCCGGTCGGGATGTGGGTGATGCGGACCGCGCTGTCGGTTCGGTTTACGTGCTGGCCGCCGGCGCCCGAGGCGCGATAGGTGTCGATGCGCAGGTCCTTTTCCTGGATATCGATCTCGATGTTGTCGTCGACCACCGGGTAGATCCAGGTGGACGAGAAACTGGTGTGGCGGCGGGCGCTGGCGTCGTAGGGCGAAATGCGCACCAGGCGATGGACGCCGCTTTCGGTCTTCAGCCATCCATAGGCGTCGGGGCCGGTGATGCGAACGGTCGCCGACTTGAGTCCCGCCTCCTCGCCTGGGCTTTCCTCGATCCATTCCACCTTGTAGCCGCGCCTTTCGGACCAGCGGACGTACATGCGCAGCAGCATCTCGGCCCAGTCCTGGGCCTCGGTGCCGCCGGCTCCGGCATGGACTTCCAGGTAGCAGTCGTTGCTGTCGGCCTCGCCGGACAGCAATGTCTGCAACTCCGCCTTCTGGGCTTGGACATGCAGACTGGCGATGGCGGCTTCGGCCTCGGCGATCACTTCGGCGTCGCCCTCCGCCTCCCCCAGTTCGATGAATCCCAGATTGTCGTCCAATCCCTGCCGCAGACCGTCGATGGTCCGGATGGCGTTTTCCAGGCGGGTGCGTTCGCGCATCACCGTCTGGGCGGCCTCGGGATCGTTCCAGAGGTCGGGGCTCTCGGCGCGGGCGTTCAGTTCCTTGAGTTTGTCACGGGCGCGATCGTAGTCAAAGATGCCCCCTCAGCAGTTCCAGCGACTGCTTGATGTCCTGAGCCATGGTTTCGACTTCGGCGCGCATGGGGGCGTCTCCGTGTCCGGGATGCTGGGGGTTACATAGCGAAGGCCGGTCGGTCGGTCAATCGAACAGGGAGTCGATCTCCGATTGCGAGATGCGGTTCTCGCCCGACTGCGGCCCGTGCAGCAGGCGCGCATCACCTTCCTTGGCCTGGGCCTCGGGAACCACCTGGGCGATTTCCTTCTCTCCGCCCAGAGCGGAGATCATGGTATCGATGCGTTCTTCGACGAATCGAAGCGTGTTCACCACACGGGTGATGCGCTGGCCGGTAAGGTCCTGGAAGTTGCAAGCCTCGAAGATCTTCAGGATCTGGTCCGTAATGTCCTCGACCGCATTGCGTTCGTCATCGCTGGAGGCGTGGACCCGGATGCTCTCGGTCAGGGCCTCGATCTTTTCGCTGGCCGCCAGGATGACCTCGGTGGCCCCCTCGGTGGCGTCCACCACGGCATCGAGTTCGTCGGTCATGGCCGCGATGCGATCGTTGCTGCGGTCCAAGGGGTGGAGCTTGGCGATTTCCTTCTTGGTGGTCAGGATCGCCTCGGAAACCTCCTGGAGCTGGTGCTTCAAGCTGGCCGTCTCGAAGACCTCCTTCTTGTATTCCTCCAGCACCGTCGGGGCCACCGCGTCGCGCGACGTCAGGTCGGCGCGCAATTGGTGAATGGCCGACATCAGTTCGTCATGGCGCGCCCTGGCCGCGGCGTCGTCGAGGGGCGGCCCACCCGGAACCGCCGCCCCCGCCCCGGCTTCCTGCTGCCGCCGGAGCTCCGCCCGGAACGGTCGCTTCGAATGGTCGATGGCCACGCTGTCCACTCCTTGCCAAGCCCCCTGAGGACACGGACCTTATCATCAGCGGAAACGCATGAAAAGCGGGGCCTTGCTCTACCACAAGCGTCAGGTGGCGATGTAGTCGCGCAACTGCTGGGCCTCGGCGGCGGCATCTTCCAGCGCCGCCTTGACGACGTCGCCGATGGAGACCATGCCGACCAGCTTGCCGTCTTCGACCATGGGCAGGTGACGGATGCGCAGGCCCGTCATCACCGCCATCAGCTTCTCGACGGAGTCGGTCGGGTTGCAGAGCGTCACCTTGGGGCTCATGAGGGCGGAAACGGGCAGGGTATCAAGGGCGCCGCCGCCGTGCAGGGCGGCGCCGCGGGCCACGTCGCGTTCCGACAGGATGCCGACGATGGCGCCGCTGCCGTCCACCACCACCAGAGCGCCGATGCGCCGGTCGTGCAGCAGCCGGGCGGCGGCGGTGGCCGTGGTGTCCGGCGTGGTGGTGACCACGGCGCGATCACGCCCTTCGACGAGGGTCTTGGCGAGCATGGCGGTTCCTTCCTAAGTCTTGATGTCGATGGTGAAGAGTTCGACTGGGTGTTCGATGCCCTTCAGGCTGACCTTGCCGACGAGGCGAAGTGGCAAGGTCCCCTCGATGCGTTCGGCCACCTCGGCGCTGAACAGAAGGGGCGGCCGGTCGCCGCGCGCTTCCGACTCGATGCGTTGAGCCAAGTTGACGGCGTGGCCGATGACGGTGAATTCCAGGCGGTCCAGGCTGCCCAGGTAGCCGGCCACCACCTCGCCCCGGTGGATGCCGATGCCGACGCGCAAGGGCGGTTCGCCGCGCGCCGCCCGTTGGCGGTTCAGGCCGTCCAGGCGCTGCAGCATGCCGAGCCCGGCGGCGACGGCGGACCGGGCCGGGCATCCTCGTTCGGGCACCAAGCCGAAGACGGCCATCACGGCATCGCCCATGAACTTGTCCACCATGCCGCCCTGTTCCTGGATGGCCGCCACCATCTCGGTGAAGAAGAGGTTCAGGGTGTCGGTGAGGGCTTCGGGTGCCAGGGTCTCGCTCAGCGGCGTGAAGTCGCGCAGATCGGCCATCAGGATGGTCAGGTCGCGGCGCCCGCCGCCCAGGGATATGGCCTTGCCCGAAGCCGCGTTGTCGCGGATCACGCTTTCCGCCACCTCGGGCGAGACGAAGCGGCCGAAGGCGTCGCGGATGCGTTCGCGCAACGCCAGGCCTTCCGCCATGCCGTTGATGCCTTGGGCCACCTGGCCCAGTTCGTCGGCGCGGCTGGCGTCCAGGCGGACGTCGAAGCGGCCGGCGGCGATGCCGTCCAAACCGGCGACGAGACCCCGGGTATCCTCCCCCAGAGTCGTGCCGTAGTTCCAGGCCACGGCCTGCGCCGCCAGCAGGAACAGGACCACCAGGAAGACCACCTCGATGCCCACCCCGATGCCGATGAAGCCCTCGCCGATATAGCGGCCCACCATCATGGTGACCGTGAGGGCCGGCACGCCGGTGAAGACCAGGAACTTCTCCAAGAGCCGGTGCGCCATCCGTTCCGGCCGGACCGGGGACAGCGCGATGCCGGCGCGGCGCATCGCCCGCTCCAGCGCCCCGTATTCCAGTTGCGCCAACAGGCCGGCTCCCAGGGCACCGTAGCCGGTAATCAGCTTCAGATGGCTGGCCCAGGGAAAGTCGGGATAAAGCAGGGCGTGCACGACAACCGCCACTACCCCTGCCGCCAGCCAGGCGATCACCGACAAGCGGAAACCGAAGCGGGCCGGCGTCGCCTCGCCTTGCCGGTAGGGGACCCGGCGGAACAGCAGCTCGCGGAGAGCGAGATGGAAGACGGTGACGACACCCAGTCCGAAAGCCAGCATGGCGGGGGCGATGCCGTCGATGAAGGGGCAGACCAGCTTGCCGTAGACCGCCAGGAACAGGGGGGCGACCAGGGCCAGCCCATGCAGCCGGAGACGGTCGGCCGGACTCACCAAGCGAGCAAGGGTCAAATCGTCAGCGCGGATCATATCCCCAATATAGCAGCGTCCCCGGCCGATGCATCGACACATTCGGGTGACTGGGCCATCGACGGTCTCCCGCCCGCGCTCTACAATCCGCGCGATTCATCAGGGAGGGAACGATGCAGGGCGTTCTGGGGCTGGCGGCGCTGGTGGCGGTGGCTTGGGCGATGGGCGAGGACCGCCGAAGCAATTCCTGGCGCACCGTGGCGGTTGGGCTCGGCCTGCAAATCGGTTTGGCGCTGCTGTTGCTCAAGCTTTCCTTCTTTCGCGAGGTCTTCCTCTGGCTGGGCGGGGCGGTGACCGCCCTGCAGGATGCCACCAGGGCCGGCACCTCGTTCGCCTTCGGCTACATGGGCGGCGGTCCGTTGCCCTTCGAGGAGAAGGTCCCCGGCGCCGGATTCGTGCTGGCCTTTCAGGCCCTGCCGCTGATCCTGGTGATGAGCGCCCTATCGGCCCTGCTGTTCCACTGGAAGGTTCTGCCCGCCGTGGTCAAGGCGTTCGCCTGGCTGCTGCGCCGGTCCATGGGGGTCGGCGGCGCGGTGGGGGTGAGCGCGGCGGCCAACGTCTTCGTCGGCATGGTGGAAGCGCCGCTGTTCGTTCGCCCCTACCTGGCCCGCCTGGGCCGCGGCGAGATGTTCATGGTCATGACCTGCGGCATGGCGACCATCGCCGGAACGGTGATGGTGCTCTATGCCAGTTTCATCGCCCCGGTGCTGCCGGGCGCGTTGGGGCACCTGCTGATCGCCTCGATCATCAACGTGCCGGCGGCGCTCATGGTGTCGCGCCTGATGGTGCCCGACCAAGGGACGGCCACGGCGGCCGACGACTTGGCGCCGACCGATCCGGCCGGCAGCGCCATGGAAGCCGTGACGCGGGGCACCATGGACGGCATCTCGCTGCTTATCAACGTCACCGCCATGCTGATCGTGCTGGTGGCCCTGGTCCATCTCGCCAACCAGATCCTGGGCCTGGCGCCCGACGTCCTGGGCGCCCCGCTCACCTTGCAGCGCCTGCTGGGCTGGATCATGGCGCCGGTGGTCTGGCTGATGGGCGTGCCTTGGGCGGAAGCCCATGCCGCCGGCTCCCTGATGGGCACCAAAACGGTGCTGAACGAATTCATCGCCTACCTGGACTTCGCCAAGCTGCCCCCCGACGCCCTGTCGGAGAAATCCCGCCTGATCCTGGCCTACGCCCTTTGCGGTTTCGCCAACTTCGGCAGCCTGGGCATCATGATCGGCGGCATGGGTACCATGGTGCCGGAACGTCGCGCCGAGATCGTCTCCCTGGGTTTCAAGGCGATCGTTTCGGGGACTCTCGCCACCTGTCTGTCGGGGACCGTGGTCGGCCTGCTTTCGTGACTCAGTCGCCAACCCGCTCGTGGTCGGGGGCCAGGGGCATGGGATAGTCCTTGGCCAGTTCGGCCAGGGCGGCCGCGAAAAGCCGCTTCATTTCTTCGGCGACGGCCTCTTCCGTGACATCGATCCCCTTGGCCGTCAGGTCGGCCATCAGTCGCCGGACCACGTCGGCATCGCCCGGTTCGTCCAGGTCGGCGATCACCACTTCCTTGGCGTAGGCCTCGCTTTCCGAGGGACCCAGGCCGATCAGCCGGGCGGCCCACAGGCCGATCATCCGGTTGCGTCGGGCGGTCGCCTTGAAACGCAGTTCCTCGCCCAACTTGAAGTGGGCTTCCTCGGACTTTTCCTTCTCCTGGAGCATGTCCTCGGTCATCGGTAGCCTCCTGGCGGGAATCAATGCGGCGGTCCTATAACATGGGACGGCATCCCATGCACGTATGTTAGAAGAATTACATATCCTGCGGCGTGCTTGCGGATCGCTTCCCTTTCGGCGTTCGTTCGCCTATAATGAGGGCGCCGGGAAACCGGCTATGGCGATAAACGCTCTGTGGAATAAGCGTTGCGGACCCGGGGGCGGTACCCGGCGCCTCCACCAGAAGCCCGGCTTGGACAGTCTGTCCACCCGGGTTTTCGGCGGGGGCGAAACAGGATCGACGCGCGTGGTAAAGACATGGTTTTCGCTCGGCATGGTACCGCCGTTATCGGGCTACTTTACATATGCCAACGACAACGTTGCGTATGCCGCTGCCGCGTAATCGGTAGCACGGGGTTCGGGAGGCACCTGGCAACAGAAGCCTCCCACTTCCCTCCCTCCTTAGCCTCTTGAACCGCCTGCTTCGCGCGGCTAGGCTGCAAGCATGACGGATTCGGGAATACACTACGATCAATGGATCGAAGAGGCGTTGCGCGGCGTCGTGCGGCGGGCCTTGTCCGTGGCGGTCCTCGAAGGGCTGCCGGGCAAGCACCATTTCTATGTCACCTTCGATACGACGGCGCCCGGCGTGTCGATCGCGCCCCACCTCAAGGCCCGCTATCCCGAGGAAATGACCATCGTGCTCCAGCACCAGTTCGAAAACCTCGAGGTCGACGACGAAGCCCTGACGGTGGTCCTCTATTTCGGCGGCAAGGCGGAACGGCTGTACATTCCGCTGGCGGCGATGACCGGCTTTGCCGACCCCTCGGTCAACTTCGGCCTGCAACTGCGCATGAGCGCTCCGGCCGACGATAAGGACGACAAGACACCTCCCGCCTCCGAGGACCGGCCCGTGCCGGTCGATGCGGAAGCGGAAGATGGCAACAATGTGGTGACCCTGGACGCCTTTCGCGGCGGCAAGAAGAAGTAGGGCCTTCCGGGAGTCGCCCGCGACTCGCACATCACATCCGGCATGAAGGACCTTTCCATGACCCGCTTCGTGCATCACGAGACGTTTCCCTTGGGGGAGGACGCGACTCCCTACCGGCTGGTCACCTCCGATTTCGTGGGCACCGGCCACTTCGAGGGCAGCCGCATCCTCAAGGTCGATCCGGCGGCGCTCACCCGGCTGGCGGCCGAGGCCATGCGCGATTCCGCCCATCTGCTCAGGCCCGGCCATCTGGCGCAGTTGCGGGCCATCCTGGATGATGGCGAGGCCTCGCCCAACGACAGGTTCGTCGCCCTCGATCTGCTCAAGAACGCCTGCATCTCGGCCGGCGGCGTGCTGCCCATGTGCCAGGACACCGGCACCGCCATCGTGATGGCGAAGAAGGGCCAGGCGGTCTGGACCGGCGGCGACGACGAGGCGGCCTTGGCCGAAGGCGTGCTGAAAACCTATGCGGAAAGTAATCTGCGCTATTCCCAGGTGGCGCCCCTCGACATGTTCAAGGAAGTCAACACCGGCACCAACCTGCCGGCCCAGGTCGACATCTACGCCACCGACGGCGACGAATATCATTTCCTGTTCATGGCCAAGGGCGGCGGCTCGGCCAACAAGACCTTCCTGTTCCAGCAGACCAAGGCCTTGCTGAACCCGGATTCGTTGGTCAAGTTCCTGGACGCCAATCTGCGCAGCATCGGCACGGCGGCCTGTCCGCCCTACCATCTGGCGATTGTCATTGGCGGCACGTCGGCGGAAGCCAACCTGAAGACGGTCAAGCTGGCCTCCGCCCGCTTCCTCGACCCCCTGCCCACCCGCGGCAACGAATACGGCCAGGCCTTCCGCGACCTGGAATGGGAGGCACGCATCCTGGAAATGAGCCGGCGTCTGGGCATCGGCGCCCAGTTCGGCGGCAAGTATTTCTGCCACGACGTCCGCGTCATCCGCCTGGCGCGCCACGGCGCTTCCTGCCCGGTGGGGATCGGGGTGTCCTGCGCCGCGGATCGCCAGGTGCTGGGCAAGATCACGGCGGACGGTGTGTTCCTGGAGCAGTTGGAGACCAATCCGGCCCGTTTCCTGCCGGAAGTCGAGGACCAGCACCTGTCCGATGGCGTGGTGCGCCTCGACCTCAACCGCCCCATGGCGGAAATCCGCAAGACCCTCTCCCAATACCCGATCAAGACCCGCCTGTCCCTGACCGGACCGATGATCGTGGCCCGCGACATCGCTCACGCCAAACTGAAGGAGCGCCTGGACCGCGGCGAAGGGCTGCCCCAGTACTTCAAGGACATGGCGGTCTACTACGCGGGGCCGGCCAAGACGCCGGAAGGTTATGTCTCCGGCTCCTTCGGGCCGACCACGGCCGGGCGCATGGACAGCTACGTCGACGAATTCCAGGCGGCCGGCGGCAGCTTCGTCATGGTCGCCAAGGGCAACCGCTCGCCGGCCGTGACGGAAGCCTGCAGGAAGCACGGCGGATTCTATCTGGGCTCCATCGGCGGTCCCGGCGCCCGGCTCGCCCAGGACTGCATCAAGAAGGTGGAATGCATCGAATATCCCGAACTGGGGATGGAGGCCATATGGCGCATCGATGTGGCGGATTTCCCGGCTTTCATCGTGGTCGACGACAAAGGAAACGACTTCTTCGCCGAGTTCAAGGGGGGTTGACCCCCATCAATGCGGGGGAGGCGGCCATTCCCTACCAAGGGCGGCAACCACGAAAAGAGGCTCTTGGACCCATGAAACATCCGCTCTACCGGGGGCCGGCCATCCTGCTGGCCTCGGGATTCCGCCCATTTTTCCTGTTCTGCGTGCTCTACGCGGTGGTGGCGCCCATTGCCTGGGCCGGCATCTTCGCCCACGGGATGGCGTTTCCCCAGGCGATGAATCCCGCACTCTGGCATGGACACGAAATGGTGTTCGGCTTCGCCGCCGCGGCGGTGGCGGGCTTCCTGCTCACCGCCGTGCCCAACTGGACGGGCGGCGATACCCTGCACGGCTGGCCACTGGGCGTCATGGCCGCTTTCTGGCTGGCCGGCCGCGCCGGTTTCTGGCTGATCGACGGCCTGCCGACGGTGGCCGTTACCTTGCTCGACCTGCCGCTATTGCTGCTGCTGGCCTATTTCATCGGCCGGCAGATCGTCTTGGCGCGCAACCAGCGCAACTACATCTTCATCGGTCTGCTGGGCGCCTACGCGGTGGGGAACCTGTTGGTCCATTTGGAGTTGCTGGGGCTGGCGTCCGGTACCGGCGCCAAGGGAACCTACCTGGGGCTCTATTCGGTGCTGGTCATGCTGACCGTGGTGACCGGCCGGGTGGTACCCAGCTTCACCGCCAACGCGCTCCGCATGCAGAACCGGCTGCTCGACATCAAAACGGCACCCAACGTGGAAGCCGGGGCGGTCAACGCGGTCCTGGCGACCATCGTCGCCGATCTGGCTCTTGGGGCGTCGCCGGTCACCGGGCTGCTCGCCCTGACCGCCGCCGGGATGCTCGCCCTGCGCATGGGGGACTGGGGCACCCGGCAGACCATCCACAGCCCCATCGTCTGGGTCCTGCACTTGGGCCACGGTTGGCTGGTGGCGGCCTTCGCGCTGAAGGGCATCGGCGACCTGACTCATCTGTTCCCGTCCACCGTGGCCCTGCACGCCTTCACCACGGGGGCCGTCGGCGTCATGCTGATCGCCATCGCGTCCCGCGCCGCTCTCGGCCATTCGGGACGGCCGCTGGTGCTGCCCCGCTTCGTTCCCGCGGCCTACGTCCTGGTCGCCCTGGGCGCCCTGATTCGGGTTCTGGGCCCGATCCTGCTGCCATCGGCCTACGTTTGGGTCATGGCGGCGGCTTCGGTGGTCTGGTCGGCCGGCTTCGGGCTGTTCGGGGTCATCTACTGGCCGATCCTCACCCGGCCCCGGATCGACGGCAAGCCGGGCTGAGGATCAGTTGGGGGCGTCCTGAAGCCGCACGGCCCTGAGGCCGGCGAACAGTACCGCGGTCGCCGCGTAGGCGGTGTCGTACAGCAACAGGCCCATGCCTCCGGCCACCATCGCGGCGACGACGAAGCGGAAAGCCAGCCGCGGCGGTGCCATCACGGCCAGGACGGCCAGGATGCCGGCGCCGATACCGAAGCCGCGCCACTTCGTGAAGACGATGAACCCGGTGCGCCAGGAACACCACCAGAGTCCCTGGTTGGCCGCCTCGCAGGCATTGCCCAGGGTCTCGGGCTCGACGAACTGGTAACGTACCACCCAGGCCAGGGCGGCCGTCGCCGCCACCACCAGCAGGGCGAGCAGGATGGGGGCCTCGGCGCGCAGCCGGGCGAGGGGTGCCGCCATGCTTTTCATTCCGCGGGAACGATGGCCGGTTCGGCCGCGACCCGACGCTGGCGCCAAGCGATCTCCCACCGCTCCGCCGCCACCATCAGGGTGGTGGTGAGGAAGGGCGTGGCCTGGACGATCAGGGTGGCGGCGAAGACGTTGATCTCCACGATATCCAGCTTGTTGGTGGCGATCACCGCCGTGGCGCCGGCCATCAGGGCCAAGCCCAGGCGGGTTTCCCAGCGGGCCGGGTCTTCCTTGCGCCCGAACAGGAAGCGCTTGACGGCGGCCAGGGGGCGGAAGCCGGAAGTCTCGCCGGCCTTGGTGGCGCCGGCCTTGGCATTGCCGCCCTTGTCGGTACGCAGGAAGGGCAGGTTGTCCTTGAGGATGCCCATGAAAAGCGCGTTGGCGATGGTGAACTGCAGGCTCATGGATGCCAGGGCCGCGCCGCCGATATGGTGGATCGGCAGTTTGACGCGTTCGGCATAAAGTACCGCACAGTGCAGCAGGTTGACCGCGAACGCGGCCAGGATGGGCAGGGTGAAGGGCAGGGTCGGGATCAACACGCCGACCAGCACGATCATCGGTACCCAGAACAGGTTTAGCACAGCGGCACCGACGCCGAAGGCGTCCGATAGCCAGTAGGACCAGCCGGTAACGAACTGGAACTTCTGGGCGCTGGACAGGGTCTTGGAACTCAGGCGCATGTGCTTGGCGTGCTTGCGCATGATCTGCATGGCGCCATAGGCCCACCGGTGGCGCTGGGTCTTGAAGGCCTTGTAGGTGTCGGGCAGCAGGCCCCAGCCGTAGCGGCGGCTGGTATAGAGCGATTCGTAGCCGGCCTCGATCAGGCGCAGGCCCAGTTCGGTGTCCTCGGTGATGGTGTCGGTGGCCCAACCGCCCACTTCGTCGAAGGCGGAACGACGGATCAGCAGCATGGTGCCGTGAGCGACGATGGCGTCGTCCTCGTTGCGCTGGACCATGCCGATGTCGAAGAAGCCGGCGTATTCGCTGTTCATCACCGACTTGAGGAAGGTCTGTTCGCCGTCGCGATGGTCCTGCGGCGCCTGGACCAGGGCGACCTTCTGGTCGGCGAAGGCGGGCACCAGGTGCTTCAGCCAGTCGCGGTGCACCACGTAGTCGGCATCGAGAAGGGCCAGGATGCCCGCCTCGGGGTCCACCCGATCCATGGCGACATTGAGCGCCCCCGCCTTGAAGCCGGCCACCTTGGGCAGGTTGACGAACTTGAAGCGGGCGCCCAGGCGCTCGCAGTGCTCCTCGATGGGCTTCCAATAATGTTCTTCGGGGGTATTGTTGATGATGACCACCACCTCGAAGTCCGGGTAGTCGAGGGCGGCGCAGGAATCCAAGGTTTCCTTCAGCATTTCCGGCCGTTCCTTGTAGGCCGGGATCTGGATCGAGACCTTGGGCAGCGAGAAAGAACCGTCGATCGGCAGGAAGGCCCCTTCGGCCGGAATCAGCCGGCGCGGGCGGCGGCCCAGGATGACCTCGGCCATCTCGTGCACCTTCACCAGGGTCATGGCGGTCAGCGGCCACATCAGGACGAAGCCGATCACCCAGGCCAACGCCGAACCGAAGTTCAGGTAGTTGTCGAAAGGATACATGGCGGCCAGGCCGATACCGGCGGCCAGGGCGTTGGCGGCCCCCGCGAAGACCAGGGCATGGGCAAAGGTGGGATGGCGCCTGGACAGGGCCAACAGGCTGATGGCCAAGCCGATGGCCAGGGCCACGATGGCGGTGCGGGCCAGATGGCGGGTCTCGACGATGCCCGACATGTTGAACTTGGGAATCCCGCCCGCGTCGAAGATACCCCAGTAGGGGCCGACGCTACCTTCGTCGACCTTCCAGGGCTGATCGAAGGCTTCGATCAGATTGTATTCCATGCCCCGCCGCCTGGCCTCGGCGACGAACTCGCGCACCACGCCGGCTTGAATCATCGGCTCGGCGTTGGCGAGCTTGAAATTGTAGCCCTGACTGGGCCAGCCGAATTCGGCGATCACCACCCGCTTGCCCGGATAGGACTGCTTCAGTTCGCCATAGCGCTCGACGGCGTGGCGGGTCGCCGCTTCGGCCGGAACGCCTTCCCAGTAGGGCAGGATGTGGACGGCGATGAAGTCCACCTCGTTGACGATCTCGGGATGCTGTTGCCAGATCTTCCAGGTTTCGCCGGTGGTTACCGGGACGCGCACCCGCTTGCGGGCCTGGCGCAGATAGCCGATCAGTTCCTCGGACCCCATGTCCTCGCGCAGGATGGTTTCGTTGCCGATCACCACGGCGCGGACGTTGGAGTACTTGTTGGCCAGGGCGATGGCGGCCTCGACCTCCTCGCGGTTGGCATCGACCGCGCCCTTGTCGAGCCAAGCCCCGACGATCACGTTAAGCCCCTGTTCCTTGGCCAGTTCGACGATCTTGCCGTAGCGGCCGGCCGAGGCGTAGAGGCGGATGGTGTCGGTCACCGAGGCGACCGTGCGCAGTTCGCCGGAGATCTTCTCGATTTCCTCGGGAGAGGGATCGACCATCTTCAACTGCGGCGGCGAAGTGCTGAAAGACAGCGAGTCGAAAGCGCCTTCGAAGTCCGGCGGCGAGATCGTCTTGTGCGCGACGACCCAAGCACCCGCATGCAATACCGCGGCGACAACGGCTGCCGCAACGATGTTCCTCATGGTCTTGGTCTTCCCGAAAAAAGCCCTCTACCAGCCCCGTTGGCTGACCTTGCGGATGATCCGGCCCGAGTTTGACCTAATTATGGCGAATCCGTACCACCGATCATTCCCATTTCTCGTCGCGCCCCGCTACCTGGGGATCATTTTCCCTGCATGCCCGCCGCCGCGGGCGCCGGATGAGGCGCTGACGGCGCGGGCGTTGTCACCGGTGCCGGTGCCGTCGTTGCCGCCGCCGGGGACGGCGCTGGTGGTGCGGCGGGTTGGGCTGCCGAGGCTGCTTCCTTGCGCTCGGGCGCCGGAGCGTTGGTATCGGTCCAGCACTGGTCGGCGCGATGGCCGACCGCCTTCTTGGCCTCTGCCGCCACGGTCTCGGCCGCCTTGCGGGCTTCCGGGGAGGCTTGGCTGTCCAGGGCCTTGCGCATGTCGACCACGGGCACTTCCGCCGCCATCAGGCAGCCGAAGGCCTTGCTGATATGGTCGTCGGGACAGCCGAACCAGACGTAAAACCGGGAGAAATCGCCAGCCGCGACTACGTCCTCGCGGGCCAGCAGCAACAGGACCCGCTTGCCCAACCACGTGCATTGACTGGTCGATGCCGCGACTCCCGGACCCTTGCCGGGAGACGTGGACGCCACCATAGCCTGCGGTGCGCCGACCGCAGCCGGAGCCGCCATCTTCTTTGCCGGGGTCGGAGTTGCCCCATCACGGTCCGCCGCAACGGCCTGTGCCGCCGAAGCCAGCAACAGAGCCCCCGAAAGCAACGACACAAAGCGCCTGCTCATGACTCGCATTCTTTGGGAAAGATCAGTGGTTTGTAACCCCTCGATATGTAAATCAGGCTGCGAATTCTTGCAATTCGAATCGTGACGGGGGTGAAAAAATTCCGTACCCGGACCGTCCCGGCAACTACAGGGGCAGTCGGAGGCGGGCGCGCAGCCCACCCAGGGGGGAGTCGGTCAATTCGATGTCGCCGCCGTGGCGGCGGATGATGTCGCGGGCGATGGAAAGGCCCAGGCCGACCCCGCCGGTTTCCGGATTGCGGGATTCGTCCAGTCGGAAGAAGGGCCGGAAGACCTCTTCCCGCTGTTCGGCCGGAATGCCCGGTCCATCGTCGTCCACGGTGATCTCGATGGCATCCTTGCGCTGTCCGGCGCGGACCGAGACATGTTCGGCATAGCGGATGGCGTTGTCGACCAGGTTGGTAACGCAACGCTTGAAGGCGTTGGGGCGCAGGGGAACGATCATGTCGCTTTCGACATGAAGGTCGATATTGCCACCCTTGCGGCGGGCCTGTTCGGCCACTTCCGCCAGCAGGGCCGCCAAGTCCGCGGATTCCGGCCTTTCGCCTCCCTCGCCGCGGGCGAAGGCCAAGTAGCCTTCCAGCATGCGTTCCATTTCGGCGACATCGGCCTTCAGGTCTTCGATCCCCTCGACTCCTTCCAGCATGGCCAGTTCCAGCTTCATGCGGGTCAATGGGGTGCGCAGGTCGTGGGAAACTCCCGACAGCATGTCGGTGCGCTGGGAAATCTGGCGCCGGATGCGATCGCGCATGGCCAGGAAGGCGACGGCGGCCTGCCGGACCTCGCGGGCTCCCTCCGGCTTGAATCCGGTGACGTCACGTCCCTTGCCGAATTCGTCGGCGGCCTGGGCCAGGCGGCGGATGGATTTCACCTGATTGCGCATGAAGATGGTCGCGATACCCACCACGATCATCGATGTCCCCACCATCCACAGCAGGAAGACGGTGGTGGTCGAACTGAACAGGCGCTTCCGGTTGGTCACGGTGGTCAGGACGCCGTCGGGCAGTTGGACTTCCACCGCGACGTGACGGCCGAGGGAGGCCGCGTCGACGTGGAAGGGCTTGCCCAGGTAGTCCTGGAGGCCGCGTACCAGCGGGTCGTCCGGGTCGCTTTCGTCGGGCGTCGTCGTCGGTCGCATGATGGCCCCGGGTGCGAAGGAGGGCTCGATTTCCATGTGCGCGACGGCGATTCCGAAGATCCATCCCTGGTTGGCTTCCCCGGGGTATTGCTGCATCAGGGCGACGATGGCCGCGATGTCGCCGGCCAGGTTGCGGGCCAGCCGCAGGCTGATTTTATCCCAATGCCCCTGGAAGAAGATGACGCCCAAGGCCAACTGGAGCAGCACCACCGGCGAGACGATGATCAGCAGGGTCCGCCCCAGCAGGCTTTTCGGCAGCAGCCGCTTTATCATGGGGCGCCTCTCCCTCAATCCGGCCGGAGGACGTAGCCCTTGCCGCGCACGGTCTGCAGATAGCGCGGCAGGCGGGAATCGTCCTCGATCTTGCGGCGCAGCCGGGTGACCTGGACGTCGATGGCCCGGTCGCCGCCTTGGGCGCCGGTCAGTTCGATCAGGTCCTCGCGGCTGAGAATGGCGCCCGGCTTCGAGGCCAGGGCCTTCAGCAAGGTCGCTTCGACGTCGGTCAGGCGGATCGGCTGGCCATCGCGGGTCAGCTCGTTGCGCTCGGGGTCGAAGGCGAAGGCGCCCAGCCGCAGGGCCGTGGTCCGGCTGGGAGGGACGGTGGCGGCGCGGCGCAGGATGCTCTGGATGCGCAGCACCAGTTCGCGGGGCTCGAAAGGCTTGGCGAGGTAGTCGTCGACTCCCGCTTCCAGGCCGGCGATGCGATGGTCCGGCTCGCCCATGGCCGTCAGCATCAGGACCGGCATGGGGTGGTTGCCCCGCAGCCAGCGGGCGAAGTCGATCCCCGACTCCCCCGGCATCATGCGGTCCAGGACGATCAGATCGAATTCTCCGGCCGCCATCTTGGAACGGGCGTCCGCCGCATCGTGCGCCGTCGCCACCAGGAAACCGCTGTCGCCCACAGGCGGTCGTCGTCGTCCACGACCAGGATATGCGGCAGGTCCTCGTCCATGGCCCTGACCGTAGCACGGTTACGGGGTTGCGGGAAACCGGGCCCGGTCCTCGGGATTGACCAGGCGGCGCAGCACGCACCGGAAGCCTTCCGCGGCCGCGGGGCCGGCGGCCCGGCAGGCCTCCCCGACGTGGCGCATCTGGCCGGCGGTGAGACGCTGTTCCAGGTCCGCTCCTTTGGGGGTCAGGATCAGGCGCCGTCGGCGGCGGTCGCGGGCATCGGGCGTCTGGGTAACGAACCCCAGATCCAGCAGGTCGCCCAGAACCCGGCCGAGGCTCTGCTTGGTGATGCGCAATATGCCCAACAAGTCGCCTACCGTGATGCCGGGATGGCGGCCGACGAAATAGATCACCCGGTGGTGGGCCCGACCGAAGCCGAAGTCTTCCAACACGGCGTCGGGACCCGCCGTGAAGTCGCGGTAGGCGAAGAACAGCAGTTCCATGGCCTGCCGGAGGGATTCTTCTGTCTCTGCCGGGAAGGAAGGGGGAAAGGTGTCGGTCATGAGGCCCGCTTATATGGCAGTATTGTTGACGTATATGCCAGAGGGTGGTAGGTAAGGCAATATCGTTGCGAGACGGCAACCCTTAGCGAAAGATCATTGCCATGGCGTCCCAGCCCTTCCATGACCGCGACGGCTTCATCTGGTTCGACGGCGCGTTGATTCCCTGGCGCGACGCGAAGGTTCATGTGCTGACCCACGGGCTGCACTATGCCTCGGCGGTCTTCGAGGGGGAGCGTGCCTATGGCGGCAAGATCTTCAAGCTGCGCGAGCACACCGACCGCTTGGTCGCCTCGGGGGAGATGCTGGGATTTGACATTCCCTATTCGGCCGACCGGATCGACGCGGCATGCGTCGAGACATTGAAGGCCAACGGCATCGTCGACGGCTACGTCCGCCCCATCGCCTGGCGGGGCAGCGAGATGATGGGGGTCGCCGCCCAGCAGAACAAGATCCATCTGGCGGTGGCGACCTGGGCTTGGCCGTCCTACTTCTCGCCTGAGAAGCGGATGAAGGGTATCGCCATGCAGACGGCCCCGTGGCGCCGTCCGGCTCCCGACACGGCGCCGGTCAAGGCCAAGGCGACGGGGCTCTACATGATCTGTACCCTGTCCAAGCACAAGGCGGAGCGCGAGGGCTGCGACGACGCCTTGATGCTGGACTACCGGGGTTTGGTCGCCGAGGCGACCGGCGCCAACATCTTCATCGCCTTCGGCGACGGCAAGCTCCACACCCCCACCCCCGACTGCTTCCTTGACGGCATCACCCGTCGCACCGTGATCGACTTGGCGCGTGGACTGGGAATCGAGGTGATCGAACGCCAGATCACTCCCGACGAACTATCCCGGGCCACCGAGGTCTTCCTTACCGGAACGGCGGCGGAGGTGACTCCGGTGGGGCGCATCGACGGCGATACCTTCACTCCGGGCGAAATGTGCCGACGGCTCATCGAAGCCTACGACGCGGCCGTCCGCGCCTGATGCCGAACCGATGACCGTCCACCGCATCGGCAAGCACACCATCCGGCTGCCGCGCAGCCGGTTCCATCGCCAATTGATGGGGTGGAGCCTGGTGACGGGCGGCATCATGGGGTTTCTGCCCATCTTGGGCTTTTGGATGCTGCCGCTGGGGTTGGTCGTGCTGTCCATCGACAGTCCGCGTATGCGGCGGGTCCGTCGGCGTCTCTCGGTGCGTTGGGGGCGCTGGAACGGCAACGGCGGAAACGGGGCGAAAAAAGGGGTTGGAAAGGGCGGCGACTCGGTCTAAGGTGCAGTTGCGCTTGGCCTTCCGGGGCCGCGCGGCGCCGGCGACGGATAGCCCAAGGTGGGCACAACGGCCGGTCACATATATCCCCCGACACCGAGGCCGGAACCGATTCGGGCGTTCGTTGTGCGGGCCGTGCCGGCCAGGGGGGCGGGCACGGGGCGGGAAAGATTCAAAGTCAATGAGCATGCAAGGTGCCATGAAACACGGCAACAATCCCAGGCGCGGCCGCTCACGCGGCGGCAATGGCAAGCGTCAATTCAATCCGCGCAACCAAACCTTCGAGAGCAATGGTCCCGACGTCAAGGTGCGCGGCACTGCCCAGCAGGTGCTGGAGAAGTATCTGGCCTTGGCCCGCGACGCCTCTTCCGCCGGGGACCGTATCCAGGCGGAAAGCTATCTGCAGTATGCCGAACACTACTACCGCATCCTGAGCGCGGCGCAGGCCGCCTTCCAGGGCCAGGGCGGGGAGCCGCAGCCTCAGCAGCCGCGCAGTTCGCGGCCGGACGAGGTGGCGCTGGACGGCGAATTGCGCACCAGCGACATGGACGACATGGGCGAAGGCGACGAGGGCGAAGAGCCCGAGGAAGTTGCCGAGCGCACCGAGGCCGAGACGGTGGCGGTGGACCCGCCGCGCCCGATCGTCGACGCGGCCCCGGCCTGACCGGCCATCCCGAGCGAATCCGTTAAAGAGAAGGGGCCCCAACCGGGGCCCCTTCCTTGTGGACGGAGAGGCGGCGCGGTCAGGAACCGCTGGGGAAGTTCGAAACGATGGTCCCGGCCGAGGCGCCGATGGCGGCGAAACGCGCCTGTGCGGCATCCATGGCGGTGTTGGCCTGGGTGATGATGTCCGAATAGGGGGTGGTGGTCTTCTGTTCGACCATCAGCTTCATGCAGATACCGATGGTGGTCATGCCGATGGTCATGATGTTGCGCAGCTGGTCGGTGCCGTCCTGGACCGCCAGCGCCGCCGCCTGGGCGACTTTCTGGTGGGCGACCGCCGAGCCTTCCTGCTTGGCCGCGCCCAGCACCGCCGTGTTGGACTTGGTCACGGCGTCGAGAATCTGGGGGTTGACCGTGGTCAGGCTGGTCCCTTGCGGCGCTGCCGGCGCCGGTGCGGGAGCGGGATTGGGATTGTCGTCGGGCATGCTCGGCCTCCGCGCCTAAGGGAAAGATATCAGGTCTTGGGCGGTGTGGACCCGCCGCCCATGCCGCCGCCCGACGCCTCGAGGATCATGCGCACGGCGCTGGACGTGATGGCGTTGCCGATCTGCTGCAGGCCGCCCTGGGCCTGGACCGAGTTCTGCATGGCGAGACTCATCGAATGCGCCATGGTCTGGTAGAGCAGTCCCAGCGCCTGCGCCGGGGCTTCGGCCACCACCTTGACGTTGGTCTGGGTGACCGCGTCGGTGACCTGCGTGTTGACTGATGTGACGTCCGCCATGATTCAGCCCCGTCGGTCTTTTCGTCCCGGTCCGGGTCCCTGTCCTGGAGCCTAGTCTACTTCTTCAAGGCGGCGAGCGCGACCAGCAACGCCATCATGAAGTCGGGGGTGTTGCTGGTCGCGACCTTCTGGGTGGCGACCGCGGCGGCCATCGAGTTGACGCTGTAGATCTGGATGATGCCCTGGTTGGTGGCCGCCTGGGCGGCGATCGCCGCATGCTTCTGGGCCATGACCGAGTTCTCGTAGAGAATGCTCGTCGAATGGGCCATGCTCTGGTAGACGGTGCCCATGGCCTGGGCGGGGGCGTTGCCCAGGACCGCCACGTTGGCTTGGGAAACCGAGTCGGAAATCTGACCGTTGACCGGCGTCGGAATAGCCATCGCTCTCTCTCCTGTCCTTGTCCGGGCGGATACCGCCCTTCTCTATGACGCCGGTCGCCCGGAGTCTGTGAAATCGATTCAGGCGGCGCCCGCCTTGATAATCATCGAGCAAAGGGTGGACGCCGCCGAATTGGCCACCTGCTGAAGTCCCCCCTGGGTCTGGGTGGCGTTTTCCATAGCCAAGCCCATGGCGTGGGACATGGCCTGGTAGGCGATGGCCAGCGCGTGGGCCGGCGATTCCCCCAGGACCTTGACGTTGGTCTGGGTGACGGCGTCGGTGATCTGTTCGTTGACCTGCATGGCCGTCGCCTTTCGCGCCTACTTGATCTTCATGGAGATGGATTCGGCCACCCCCTCGATCTTCTTCAGGAAATCGCGGCTGGCCGCCGACTGGGCGGCGACGTTCTCGATGGTCTTGTTGATGGAAACCAGTGCCTGGCGCATGCCGGCGTCGGCTTCGTTCCCGCCACCGCCGAGGGTCTGTTCCACGCCCCGCATCACCGTGGCGAGCGCGGCGATGGCCTGGCTCTGCTGGCCGCCGACCATGTTGGCGAACAGGGTGCCCTGGGCCTGGGAAAGGGCCAGGATGCTTTGGGTCGTCGAAACCGCCGCGCCGTTGCCCAGGGTCGTGACGTTGGCCTGGGTGACCGCATCGGTGACCTGGGGCTGGACGATGTTGGGCACGCTCATGGAAACCTCCTATCCCTTCATTTCCTGGAACCGCCGCCCAGGTTCAGGATCTTGGACACCGCCTCGACGGTGGTGGCGTGGCTGGCGATGGCGAGCTGCTGCTGGTTGGACACCATGTTGGCGAACAGCACGCCTTGGGCCTGCGACATCGACAGGTAGGACTGGACCACGGAAATCGCCGGGCCGCTGCCCAGACTGGTGACGTTGGCCTGGGTGATGGCATCGGTGATCTGCGGCGCTACGATCTGGTTGGGCATCGGCTGGCAGGGGGCCTCGTCGTCCTCGTCGTCCTGCGGGCCCGCGTGGGCCGTCTGGGTCTGGGATGGCGCTTCGGCATCGCGGGGAGGGAACATGGGCTGTCTCCTGACGAACGGCGCGGCTCATCGGCGATCGCGAATGCCGCTTCGGGAAGCGGCCGGACCCGGGCTGCCGACCCGCCCGCGCCTCGCGGCGGGCCGGCGTTCCCGGGTCCCCTGGAGGCCTTGGCGGCCCTCAGGTGACAGGCTTGCTGGAAACCGCCTTGAGGCTCGACAGCAACGACAACATGTTGTTCGGCACGTCGCTGCTGGCGATCTTGCTGGTGGCCGCCGCGCCGGCCATGGTGTCGACACTATAGATCTGAATGACGCCCTGGTTGGTGGCCGCTTGGGCGGCGATGCCGAGCTGCTGCTGGGCGCCGACCGCGTTCTCGTAGAGGATGCCCGTCGAATGGGCGAGCGCCTGGAAAATGGCGCCCATGGCCATCGCCGGGGCATCGCCCAGGACCTTGACGTTCGCCTGGGTGACCGCATCGGTGATCTGGCCGTTGACCGGAGTATCGTCCGCCATCGTCTTTCTCCTTCAGGATCGCTTCCGTTGACGGCCGCCGGGACCCGGCGGCCGCAGTCATGCCGTCAGCCGCCGACCGCCTTCAGGGCGCTGAGCAGGGACAGCATGTTGTCGGGGACGTCGCTGCTGGCGATCTTGCCGGTCGCCACGGCGTCGGCCATGGTGTCGATGCTGTAGATCTGGATGACGCCCTGGTTGGTGGCCGCCTGGGCGGCGATGCCGAGCTGCTGCTGGGCGCTCACCGCGTTCTCGAACAGGATGCCCGTCGAATGGGACAGGGACTGGTAGATGGCGCCCATGGCCATGGCCGGGGCGTCGCCCAAGACCTTGACGTTGGCCTGGGTCACCGAATCCGTGATCTGGCCGTTGACGGGGGTGGGAATAGCCATTGCTGATCTCCTCTTTCGGATTTCTGCCTCGACGTTTCCGCGCCACGGGCCCGAAAGGGGGGCAGCGGGCGGTGCTCCCTCCAATGACGTTGCAGCCCCCGGTTTGTGATGAGGATCGATTCCGGAAGGGTTGTGTGGCAGAATGGCTATGCCGGCATCGGTCCGCCATCGATGACTTCGGCCGCGCCTCGGTCGCCGCCGGCTTGTGCAACATCTATTGATGGAGACCGACAATGGCGGATACTTCCGTATCGACGACGCCGGCCACCGACGTGGATCCGGCGAACTTGGCGCTTGCGCCGGCCATGGCCATGGCGGCGCTGTACCAATCCTTCGCCCATTCCACCTCGTTGCTCTACGAGAACGCGGTGGCGGCACAGGCGCAAGGGGCCACCATGGCGCAGGGGGCCACCACCGCCGGCCTGCAGCAACTGCAGAACCTGGGCGGAATGGCGGCGGCGGTGGCCGCGGCCAAGATCGCCCAGACCGGCGGCAAGGCGCCGCCGTCGCCCGCCGCAGCCCCCCAGGAGGACCAGGCCAAGCCCGCGTCCTCCTGAAGTCCCGCCTCTGGTGAGTGCTTCCAACCCCCGCCGCGGCCTGCCCGCCCGGCGGGGTTCTCCTTCATAGACGCCTGAGCGCGCCCTCTTGTGACGGCAATTCCCGGATGTCCGCGGCCGGAGGCAAGCATGGGCTTGCAGCGGGCCGGCAAATGCCTATTGTCAGGGCCTTCGGAAAGGAAGAGGCTCATGTTCACCGGCATCATCACCGACCTGGGGACCGTCCGCGCCGTTCTCAAGAAGGATGGCGGCGACACCCGTTTCGAAATCGCCACCGCCTATGACACCCAGACCGTCGAGATCGGCGCCTCCATCTGCTGCTCGGGCGCCTGCATGACGGTGGTGGAGACCGGGCTTGGCTGGTTCGCCATCCAGGCATCGGCGGAATCCCTGTCCAAGACCACCATGGGCACTTGGCAGGCCGGGCGGCGCATCAATCTGGAGCGGGCGCTCAAGGTGGGCGATGAACTGGGCGGGCATTATGTTTCTGGCCATGTCGACGGGGTGGGGACCATCGCCGCGATGACCCCCGAGAACGAATCCCTGCGCTTCGTCTTCGAGGCGCCGGCGGCCATGGCCAAGTTCATCGCCTCCAAGGGATCGGTGGCGGTGGACGGCATCTCGCTCACCGTCAACGAGGTCGACGGACGCCGCTTCGGCATCAACATCATTCCCCACACCCAGAAGGCCACCACTTTGGGTGGGGTGCGGGTGGGCGATGCGGTGAATCTGGAAATCGACATGCTGGCACGCTATGTTGCGCGCCTTCTCGAGAAGGAGTGACATCGCTTGTCCCGCGAACATCTGTCGAGCATAGAGGAAATCATCGAGGACGCCCGCCAGGGTCGCATGTTCATTCTGGTCGACGACGAGGACCGGGAGAACGAGGGAGATCTGGTGATCCCCGCCCAAATGGCGAGTGCCGATGCCATCAACTTCATGGCCAAGTTCGGCCGCGGGCTGATCTGCCTGGCGCTCACCCGCCAGCGGGTGGAGGAACTGGGGCTGCCCCTGATGGCACGCCATAACGAATCCCGGCACGAGACGGCTTTCACCGTGTCCATCGAAGCCCGCGAAGGGGTTTCGACCGGTATCTCGGCTTCCGACCGCGCCAGGACCGTCGCGGTGGCCATCGATCCGTCCAAGGGGCGGGGCGACATCGCCACGCCCGGCCATGTCTTCCCGCTGGTCGCCCGGCCGGGCGGCGTGCTGGTGCGCACCGGCCATACCGAGGCGGCGGTCGACGTGTCGCGTCTGGCCGGGCTCAACCCCTCGGGCGTGATCTGCGAGATCATGAACGAGGACGGCACGATGGCCCGCCTGCCCGATCTCATCGGGTTCGCCCGCCACCACGGCCTGAAGATCGGCACCATCGCCGATCTGGTGGCCTACCGCCTGCGCTACGACCACTTGGTGGAACGCAAGCTGGAAAGCACGCTGGACAGCATCCACGGCGGCGAATTCAAGCTCATGGTCTACGTGCACAAGACCGCCTACGCCGAGCACATCGCCTTGGTTAAGGGGGACGTGTCCTCGGGCGGGCCGGTGCTGGTGCGCATGCATGCCCTCAACATCATGGATGACGTGCTTGGCTGCCGCGCCGAAGGCAAGGCCGGCATCCTGCACAAGGCCATGGAGATGGTGGCCGCCGAAGGCCGCGGCGTGGTGGTGCTGATCCGTCCGCCCGATCCGACGGCCCTTTCCGACCGCATCAAGGCCAAGCTCGGCATCGCCGAACAGAAGCGGGTCGAACTGCGCGAGTATGGCGTCGGCGCCCAGATCCTTCTCGACCTGGGCGTCAAGGAGATGATCCTGCTGTCCAACACCCGCCACACCATCGTGGCCCTGGAGGGCTTCGGCCTCAAGGTGACGGAACAGCGTCCCATTCCGACCCCATGACGAGGTAGCCCCATGGCGGACCAAGCCCGAGTCCTGATCGTCGAGGCGCGATTCTACGAGGAATACGCCGATCACCTGAAGAAGGGGGCCATCCAGGTCCTGGAAAAGGCGGGCGTGGCCTACGACGTGCTCGACGTACCCGGCGTCTTCGAGATTCCGGCGGCCATCCAGTTCGCCGTCCGCGCCATGAATCACGGCAATAGTCCCCACTACGACGGCTTCGTCGCGCTTGGCTGCGTGATCCGGGGCGAGACCACCCATTACGATTATGTCTGCGTCGAATCGGCCCGTGCCCTGATGAACCTGTCGGTCAGTCCGGGTATCGCGCTGGGCTACGGGATCGTCACCGTGGAGAACGACGAGCAGGCCGAAGCCCGTGCCCGCGTCGACCGCAAGGACAAGGGCGGTGTCGCCGCCCTGGCCTGCCTGCGCATGATGCAGGTCAAGAAGAGCTTCGGGCTCGCCGGATGAACGATCCCGAACGCAAATCGAGCAAGGGCCGCGGCCGTAGCGCCAAGAACACCGGACGGTCGGCGGCGCGCCTGACGGCCGTGCAAGCCCTATACGAGATGGATCTGGCCGGAGCGGGTGCCGATCCGGTACTGCAGGACTTCATGGCCGACCGCTGGCGCAATGCCGGGGCGGAAGACGGCCAGCCGCCCCTGGCGGAGCCGGACGGCGAGCTGCTGGCCTTGCTGGTGCGGGGCGTGGCCGGCCGGCAGGCCGATCTGGACGCCATGATCGACGGCGCCCTGGCCGGCGGCCTGACCATCGAACGGCTGCAGGCGGTCATGCGGGCCATCCTGCGGGCGGGCGCCTTCGAACTGCTGGCGCGGCCCGAGACGCCGGCCAAGGTGGTGTTGGCCGATTACCTGGACGTGGCCAAGGCCTTTTTCCTGGGGACGGAATCATCGCTGGTCAACGGGGTGCTGGACCGCTTGGCGCGGACCCTGCGCCCCACCGAGATGGAGGGTGCCGGCCATGGAGCAAACGCCGAAAAGCCGACGGACGGCGGGTGAGTTCGACCTGATCGCCCAGGTCTTCGCTCCTCTGGCGGCGGGGGAACCCGGCGCGTTGGGGTTGCTGGACGATGCGGCCCTGCTGGATTTGCCGAGCGGTCGGCGGCTGGTGGTCACCACCGATACCATGGTCGAGGGCGTTCATTTTGCCGCCGGGACGGCCCCCGAGGATGTGGCGGCCAAGCTCTTGCGGGTCAACCTTTCGGACTTGGCGGCCATGGGTGCCGAGCCGCGCGCCTATACCCTGAACACCGCTTGGCCCGCCGATCTGGACGAGGCCTGGATCCGCCGCTTTGGCGCCGGCCTGGCGGCGGACCAGAAGCGCTATTCCATCCGCCTGCTGGGCGGCGATACGGTGCGGACGCCCGGGCCGCTCGTCCTGACCGTCACGGCCTTGGGTCTGGTGGGCCGAGGAGAGGAACTCCGCCGTTCCGGCGCTCGGCCGGGCGACGACGTCTGGGTATCCGGGACCATCGGCGACGGGTTTCTAGGGTTGATGGCGGCGGAGGGACGACTCTCCTTCCTGGACGCGGCGATGGCCCGCCGACTGGTCGACCGGCTGGAACGGCCGACGCCCCGCCTGGCGCTGGGACGCCTTCTGGCGGTGCAGGGACTGGCCACCGCGGCCGCCGATGTCTCGGACGGCCTACTGGCCGATCTGGGGCATATCTGCAGGTCGTCGGAGGTGGCGGCGGAAGTCGATCGGGAACGCCTGCCCCTGTCCGCGCCGGCCCAGGCCGTTCTGGAACTGCGGCCCGATCTGCGGACGGCCCTGGCGACGGGTGGCGACGACTACGAACTGGTCTTCGCCGCCCGGCCGGAGGCGGCGGAAGGCATCGCGGCAGCCGGGACGGAACTGGACCTGCTCCTTACCCGGATCGGAACCATCCGGGAAGGGACAGGAGTCCGCCTGCTGGACGCGGAAGGATGCGACATCACGCCCGACAAGCCGGGGTTCAGACACTTCTAGATGCCGTCCAAGGCGGCTTTATTTCGACGGGACGCTTCGCTTCCCGGCTCCCCGAGTTGGGAACCCTCGCCGGCTTGTGCGAACCCGATGAGGTTTGCGCTTTTCCACGCCCTTGCGCCGCCTATAATGGCGCGGGTTCGGGAGGAAGAAGTCGGCCATGAAAAAACTTATCATCGCTTTCGCGCTGATGGTGATGCTCGCCGGCGGCGCGGTAAGCATCCTCAAGTGGATGGGGCTCGGCCCCTTCGCCCAGATCGAGAAACCCGACACCCCGGCCCCGGTCAAGGAGGAAAAGCAGCTCTTCGTCGAGGCCGATCCGCTGGCCATTCCCGTCTTCCAGGAGGAACGGGCCGCCGCGACCATCCATATCCAACTCAAGATCGAGACCGTCGGCCAGGAAAACTACAATACCCTATACAAGGCAAAGGCCAAGCTGCGTAGCGCCTACCTTACGGAACTCCACGCCTTCATCCCCCGCATGCTGAAGAAGACCGAACGCATCGACGTGGGCATCCTCAAGGTCCGCCTGATGATGGTGACCGACCGGGTCATGGGGGCCGGCGTGGCCAGCGATATCCTGATCCAGTCGGTGACCGACATTCCGAACCGTTAGCAATTGCGAAATAAATAAAGCAACGAAATAGCGGTTCGATCCGTCGGGGTAACAATAGACGTTCTAAAGAGGCCGATGGCATGCGTACCCCTTCCCGCCCTGGCCTTTCAGGCGCGCCATTTCCATCGGCCCATGCGAATTGTTCGGGGACAGAAGCATCGGGTGCGCCGCACGCATCCCGTTCCGTAGTGCAGCACGTCTGTTCGGTTGCTTTGTGGCGCGGTTTCTGGCACCTTCCTTCCGTTTTCTTGGGGGCAGGGGAAAGGTGTCCTCGTCTACCGCAAGCCATCCCGGGGGGTTTCCGGTCCCTGCTGACGACATTCCAACCTTGAAAAGGTTCCTCGAATGCTGACAACCGTGAACATCGTGATCCTCGCCTGCGGTGCCCTGGCCTTGGCCTACGGCGCTTGGGCGATTCGGGTCGTTCTCTCGGCTCCGGCCGGCAGCGACCGCATGCAGGAGATCGCCGCAGCGGTCCAGGAAGGCGCCCGCGCCTACCTGAACCGCCAGTATACAACCATCGCCATGGTCGGCGTCGTGATCGGAGTGATCCTGGGCTGGCGCCTGGGTATCCCGGTTGCCATCGGCTATGCCATCGGCGCCATCTTCTCCGGCCTGGCAGGCTACATCGGCATGAACGTGTCGGTGCGCGCCAACGTGCGGACGGCGGAAGCCGCCCGGACCCAGGGCCTGGAGGGCGGCCTCGCCGTCTCCTTCACGTCCGGGGCCATCACCGGCATGCTGGTGGTCGGTCTCGCCCTGCTGGGCGTCGCCGGCTACTACATGGTGCTGAAGGGCATCTACAACACGGAGACGCCGGAAGGCATGCGCCATGTGCTGGAGGCCCTGGTGGCCCTCGGCTTCGGTGCCTCCCTGATCTCCATCTTCGCCCGTCTTGGCGGCGGCATCTTCACCAAGGGCGCGGATGTGGGCGCCGATCTGGTGGGCAAGGTCGAAGCCGGCATTCCGGAAGATGACCCACGCAACCCGGCCGTGATCGCCGACAACGTGGGCGACAACGTCGGAGATTGCGCCGGCATGGCCGCCGACCTGTTCGAGACCTACGCCGTGACCACGGTGGGCACCATGCTGCTGGGCGCCATCTTCTTCACCGGTTCTGCGGTGGAAACCATGATGATCTACCCGCTGATGATCGGCGCGGTCTGCATCGTCGCCTCGGTGGCCGCCACCTTCTTCGTCAAGCTGGGCCCCAGCCGCAAGATCATGGGGGCACTCTACAAGGGCCTCATCGCCTCGGCGGTGATTTCCGCCTTCCTGGTGGCAGGTGTGACTTCCTGGCTGCTGGGCTTCGACAAGGCCTTCGAGATGGCCGGCCGCGCCGTCACCGGCACGCAGCTCTTTGCCTGCGCGCTGATCGGCTTGGCGGTGACCGGGCTGATCGTCCGCATCACCGAGTACTACACCGGCACCGAACACCGTCCGGTCAAGAGCATCGCGCTCGCCTCGACCACCGGCCACGGTACCAACGTGATCCAGGGGTTGGCGGTCTCCATGGAGTCCACCGCCCTGCCGGTGATCGTGATCTGCGGCGGCATCATCTTCAGCTACATGGCGGCCGGCCTTTACGGCATCGCCATCGCCGCGACCACCATGCTGGCCCTGGCCGGCATGGTCGTGGCGTTGGACGCCTACGGTCCGGTGACCGATAACGCGGGCGGCATCGCCGAGATGGCCGACCTGCCCAAGGACGTCCGCGTGGTGACCGACGCGCTCGACGCGGTCGGCAACACCACCAAGGCCGTGACCAAGGGCTACGCCATCGGCTCGGCCGGATTGGCCGCGCTGGTGCTGTTCGCCGCCTACACCGAGGACCTGACCCACTACTTCCCGAACCTGAAGGTCGCTTTCGAGCTTCAGGACCCTTACGTGGTGGTCGGCCTGTTCATCGGTGGCCTGCTTCCCTTCCTGTTCGGTTCCATGGGCATGATGGCCGTGGGCCGCGCCGCCGGATCGGTGGTGATCGAAGTGCGACGGCAGTTCAAGGAGATCGCTGGCATCATGGAAGGCACCGCCAAGCCCGAATACGGTACCTGCGTCGACATGCTGACCAAGGCGGCGATCCGCGAGATGATCGTGCCTTCGATGCTGCCGGTGCTGGCGCCGGTGGTGATGTACTTCGTGATCTACGGCATCTCCGGTACCCAGGAAGCCGCCTTCGCGGCGGTGGGCGCCATGCTGCTGGGGACCATCGTGACCGGCCTGTTCGTGGCCATCTCGATGACCTCGGGCGGCGGCGCCTGGGACAACGCCAAGAAGTTCATCGAGGAAGGCAACTACGGCGGTAAGGGTTCGGACGCCCACAAGGCGGCCGTGACCGGCGACACCGTCGGCGATCCGTACAAGGATACGGCGGGTCCGGCCGTCAACCCGATGATCAAGATCATCAACATCGTGGCCATCCTGCTGTTGGCCATGCTGGCGGGTTGACCCGATCGAAGGTCTGGAATTGCGCCCCGGAAGCACCCGCTTCCGGGGCCTTTTCTTTTTGCCCGAGGAACGACCATGGACGAAAGCATCTTCCGGCATCGACGCTTCCTGGTCGCGGCCCCCCATCCCGACGACGCGGCCTTCGCTTGCGGCGGGATGCTGGGGGAAGCCGTTCGGCGAGGACGGGCGATCGCCATCGCCACCTTCTGCACCCGCACCTTCTACGTCGACGGCCAACGGAACGGCGACCTGGACGGACCCACGGCCCTGCGGCGGCGGGAGGAGGAGTCCTATGCGGCCCTGCTGGGGCCTGCCTGTGGGCTGCACTATTTCGACTATCTTGACGCCATCGTGCGCCGCGGCACCCTGGAAGCGGTCTTCGACCCTGCCCGCGGCGGGCCCGAGGATGCCGTCCTGGCACAAGCGGTGGCCGGACACCTGAAGGAATTGGCGGGCGAGGCGGGCACTGCCCTGCTGCTTCCGGTGGGCCTGGGGCGCCACGCCGACCATTGGGCGGTTCGCGACGGCGGACTGGGGCTGGGGCCCGGCATCGCCGAGGCGGTCTACCTGTGGGAGGACCTTCCCTATGCCATCGACTACGCTCCGGAGGATATCCCCCGCTTCGTCGCCGAAGTGGCCGCGCGTTACCGGTTGCGGGCGGAGGCGGTGGAAGTCGCCTACCCGGACATGGAGACCGTCAAGCAAAGGGGCATGGACTGCTACCGGTCCCAGGACGGCGACGGGAGCGTCAGCGCACTCACCCTGAAATGCGGCCGCCGCTTGCGGCCGGACGGAGGCGCGGAAAGGTTCTGGCATCTTCTTTAGGCCTTCGTTGGCTTTCCGCGCCACAGCTTGCTAGAGTAAGATCCTCTCTCGCCTTCCGGAGTCCCCCGTCGCATGTCTTTCGAACCGGTGGATTGGCATACCATCCACAGCCGCCCACTCATTTCGGTGCCGGACTGCTGGAAAGGCTGCGGCGGATTCTGCTGTTCCAACAGTCATCCGGATTTCCGCTTCCGCCTGCTGCCCAACGGCGGGCAGGGGACCATCGTGGTTTATCTGGACGACGAATACGCCTGGCTGAAGGCCAACGGCCACAGGATCTGCGGCGAGGACGAGGGCAAGGAGATCCAGCCCATGATCTTCGACTTCGGCGGGCCGAGGCCGATCATGCTCCGCCACGTTCCCTGCCGCCATCTCGGGCGTTGCAACGAGCTGTTCACCAAGCCCCTGTTGTGCCGCACCTATCCGTTCGTGCCGGTGATCGGCGTCGACGGCGCCATCGAGGAGGTCGTCCCGGCCGCCATCCTGGACGCGACCTTCGAGTTGAAGGAGGGCCTGTCGCTCTGTCCACTGAACGACGCGCCGGGGCCGACGCTGATCCGCGAAGCCCTGGCCGGCGACGACGCCCTGGCCCAGGCGCTACGCCATCCGTTGATCGTCCTCCATACCCAGGGCATCAAGGCCTTCTGGGACTCCTACCGGGAAAAGCTGCTGGCATGGGATGGTTTCGGAAATCTCTCGGGCCAAGCTTTCTGGCAGGCCTGGGAACTGGCCTACCTGGGACGGCGTCTGGTCGACCGAGACAAGGTGGCGGCCCATTTGCGGCATGTCCATGGGGCCCTGGTGGCCCGGCACGGCGACTACCTCGGATGAGGGCGCGCTGGGCCTCCTTTCTTCTGGGTATGGCCTTGCCTCTGGTCGTCCTGCTGGCTTGGGCGCCCCCTTGGCGTATCGAACGGGACGGCTGGGACAACTATTACCTCGATACCTATCCCTGGAACTTTCGTTCCCAGCCCAAGCACCTGATCGTCGGCACCGGCTGCTGGACCTGGACCACGGAAGCCTACATGGTTTCCGGCCGTCACGAGACCCGCAACAGCCAGAAGGCCACCCTGCATGCCGCCCTGAACGCCATCCTGGACGAGAAGGGTGGGGGAGAGGAGCGCTTCTACGGTTTCGGCCGGCCCGACGTGGACTTCGAACGCCATCTGATCTCGGTCTACCAGGCGGTCCGCCAGGGCGACGTGCGCAGCCTGATCTACATCAACAATCCCGGCTCCCTGCAAACCTTCACCCGTCCGTCCGATACCCTGGCGGCCCTGCCGGTATTGGCGGCTATCGAGGCCGAATATCCGCGGCTGGCCGAGGAGGCGAAGACCTTCCGCGCGGCGCTTCTCGCGTCCCAGGGCCATGCCCAGGCGGTGGTGCCGTCGGCCACGGACCGCCTGTCCGCCTGGGCAGACGGGGTGGCCCGCCGTTGGCAGGGCCTGCGCGACAGCGTCGCCTTCACCGTCTGGCCGATGCAGCGGGCGCACCACGAAGCGCGGACGCTGTTCGAACAGGTCCGGGCCAACTACGACAATCCCGCCGCCTGCCAGGCCCGCAATCGAACCCCGATGCCCGCCGGGCAGTACTGGATCGGCGCCGGCGGCGAGGCCACTTGGCAGGCGTGGCTGCGCCTCGCGGCCGGCTTGGCGGCGGAACACGGGGTACGCTTCGTCTATTACGTGCCGCCTCACCTCAACCTCTCCGAGGCGCGCTACGCGGCCGAGTTTCGGCCCCGGTTCGTCGAGCGCATCAAGGCGGTGCTGGCCGCCTTCCCCAACGCGGCTGTCGTCGACCATGCGATGGGCCACGGTTTGTCGGCCTGCGATCAGGTCTACGATGCGGAGAAGCACTTCGCCAGCGGCTATCTGTTCAACTTCGGCGGCAAGCTGAAGCAAGCCCGGATTCTGCTGGCCGACTTGGCGGAGCGGCGTATTGTGGCGGGGCCTGCATCGCGCTTTCTGCCGCCGGCTCGCTGGGAGGCGGCCCTGCCCTCCCTGCCCATGCCGGTGGCGATGTTGTCCGAGGCGGAATCGGAGGCGGTGCGGGAACAACTCATCAGCCAGGCGGAATGGCGGCTATCCCTGCCGGCGACGGGGAGAACGCCATGAAAGCCTGGCTCGGCCACCGTCCGCGGCTGCTTCATTTCCTGACCGGTCTCGGGGTGGCGGTGGCGCTGTTCCTGCTGACGGCCGAGCACCGTCGCGACAAGACGGCGGGTGGTGGCACGGCATCCTATTATTCGCGGTTCTAAAGGGGAGGGAATACCGATGGCGATCAGCGAATCCGACCTGCTGGCCTTTCTAGGCCAACAGTTGCGGCGCAAGGAGATCGGTGTCGATGCGGCCATGGGCAAGACGCCCGGCTGGGATTCCATGGCCCAGGTCGATCTGATCCTGGCGCTCGAACTGCGCTTCGGCGTCCAGGTGCCGCCCGACATGTTCGGCCAGTTGACCGACGTCCCGGCCTTGCTGGGCTTCCTTCGGGAGGGCGTGGCGTGATGGTCCGCCCGTCTCTCCTGCACGAGGCGGTCGAGGCCTGGGCGGCTGCGACGCCGGACGCCCCGGCGGTGGACGAGTACGGTTCCGTCTGGAGCTACCGCGAACTGCGCGACCGCATGCGCCGCCTGGGGGCTTTGCTGCGCGAACTGGGGGTAGGGCGCAACGACCGGGTCGCCGTCCTGATGGACAACGGCGCCCAGGCCTATGCCGGGCTGCTGGGAACCCTGGCGGCGGATGCCTGCTTCGTGCCCCTCAGTCCCGCCTTTCCGGCCTTCCGCTTGGCCGATATCGTGGGGCAGGCAGGGCCGGTGGCGGTGGTCACCCTTGGCGAGCACCTGCCGCTGCTCGCCGACGTGCTGGGCCATGCGGCGGTCGAGGCCTCGCCCATGGTGGTGGTCCTCGATGTCGCCGGACGTCCGGACGCGGGGCCGGCCATCCCGGCTTCGCACCTGTTCGGGGCCGACGACCTGGAAGCCGCCCCCCACGCCCGCCTGGTGCCGCAAAACCGAGAGGAGGACCTCGCCTATATCCTCTTCACCTCGGGAACCACCGGCAGGCCGAAAGGCGTCATGCTGTCGCACCGGGCGGTAATGTCGGTGCTGCGCTGGAGCGTCGATCTGTGGCGGCTGGCGCCCGGCGACCGCTTCGCCAACCATTCGCGCCTGACCTTCGACGTTGCCATGTTCGACATCTTCGCCGGCTTCCTGGCCGGCGGAACCGTCTGCCCGATCCTGGGGGGCAAGGATCTGACCTTCCCGGGCGACTTCATCCGCAGCCAGAGGATTTCTGTCTGGTGCTCCGTTCCCGGCACCATCGGCATGATGATAAAGTCGCGCCAGTTGGCCGCCGGCCCCTTTCCCGATCTGCGGGTCGCCCTGTTCATCGGCGAGGCCCTGCCCGCCGAATGGGCGTTGGAATGGCGGCGCCTGCAACCCGGCGTGCCCATCTGGAACACCTATGGGCCTACCGAGGCTGCGATCTTCTGCACCGCCTTCCTGGTCGACGCCGACGGTCCGGTCGAGGCCGGCCGGCCCGTTCCCATCGGCCGGGCGAGTACCGATTGCGAACTGTTCGTCCTGCGGGCCGATACCGACGAATTGGCGGCCCCCGGCGAGGTGGGCCGGTTGATGATCGCCGGCAGCCAACTCGCTCACGGCTATTGGCGGGCTCCGGATATCACGGCGCGGGCCTTCCGGCCCAATCCCTTCAAGCGCGATCTGGGGACCGTGATGTACGACACCGGCGACTTGGCGACGGTCGATGCGGCGGGCATCCTGACCTGGGTCGGGCGTGGCGACAGCCAGGTGAAGGTGCGTGGCTACCGGGTGGAACTGGGCGAGATCGAGGCGGTGCTGCGTTCCGCCCCCGAGGTCCACGACGCCGTCGTGGTCCTGGGGTCGTCGGGCACGGAACTGCTGGCCGGCGTGGTGCCCGAACATGGTCACGAGGGCGTGGCGGCCGAGGCGTTGCAGGCCTTTCTGGGCCACCAGCTGCCGGCCTACATGATTCCGGCCCGCTTCGGCTTCCTGGCCGACTTCCCGCGCAACGACAACGGCAAGGTGGACCGCCGCAAACTGCGCGACCGGATCGAGCAGGAATGACCAACTTCGCCACCAGCCTGGTCTTCTTCGCCGAGGTTCTGGCGGCGGCGACACTCTTCCGCCTCGCCGTGCCACGCCTGCCGGCGGCCGTCCGGCCCGCGTTGCTGATCGGTTCGAGCCTTCTGTTCCTCGGCCAGTTGGAGGCCCACCCGGCCTTCCTGCTGGCCACCGCCGCCTATGCGGCCGTGGCCGCCGGGGCCGCCGCGGCCATCGGGCGCGTTCCCCGTCTCAAGGCGGACGCCCTCGCCGTCTCCGGTGCGATCCTGTTGGCGGTGTTCGTGCTCCTGCTGGTCAAGTACCGCTATTATTCCTCGCTGCTGCTGGGCGGGATGGCTGCCCTGCCGGGCCTATCGGGCTTCGAATGGCTGGGCCTGTCTTACATGACCTTTCGCGCCATCGACCTGACGGTGCAGGCTAAACGAGGACGGGAGGCGCCGAGCCCGCTCGCGGCGGCCGCCTTCCTGCTGTTCTTCCCCGCCTACCTGGCGGGGCCGATCAACCGGTTCCAGGACTTCGTCCGCGACTTGGGCGGCCCGCTTCCCGTCCTCGGAGCCGACGATTACCGGGACATCGCGTTGCGCCTGGCCGGGGGCGTCGTCAAGGTGCTGCTGCTGGCCGAGGTCTTCCGCGCCAATTCCCTGATCGGGGTGGGATCGACCGAGGGCATGGGACCGGCGGCGATCCTGGCCGGGCTCTATTGCCAGTTCGCCTACATCTATTTCGACTTCTCGGGCTATTCGGACGTGGCCATCGCCGTGGCCCGCCTGTTCGGCATTCGTCTGCCGGAGAACTTCAACTTTCCCTTCCTGTCGCGCAATCTGCAGGACTTCTGGAACCGTTGGCACATCACCTTCGCCCAATGGTGCCGGGACTACATCTACTTCGTCCTGCTGCGCTGGTTCCGGCTGAAGGCTCGCTGGCTGTCGGACGTGGGAGCCAACTTGGCGGCCATCTTCGTCACCTTCTTCTTCATGGGGGCTTGGCACGGCGACGGGCTCAACTGGCTGCTCTATGGGCTCTACCACGGTGCCGGCATGTCGGCGCTGGTGGTGGGGCGGCGGGCGGTGCCGCCGGAACTGTCCGACCGTCTGTCCGCGAGTTCCGCCTTCCGGGCCTTGTCCGTCGCCACCACGGTGACCTTCGTTTCGCTTGGTCTATTGCTTACCCATAACCTGCCCTTCGCCCGCGAGGCGGCCGGCCAGCTTCTGGGGCTGGGGCGGTAGCCCGATGCGGGGCGGAATACAGACTTGGAAAGCGTGAGTCTCCCGTTTTTTCGCACCGCAAAAAATCCTCGTTGACGACGTGAAATCGGTTCCCTATAAGCGTCGGCGGGCCACGGTCCCCCAACGGACCGCGACCCATCTGTAAGGATGGGAGTACATCATGACGAATATCGCTCGGCCGGCGGCGAAGCCGGCAAATCCCAATTTCTCCTCCGGCCCCTGCTCGAAGCGTCCCGGCTGGACGCTGGAAGCCCTCAAGGACGCCCTCGTCGGGCGTTCCCATCGCGCCAAGCCCGGCAAGGCCCGGCTCCAGGCGGTGATCGAAAAATCGCGCAGCCTGCTCGGCATTCCCGCCGACTACAAGATCGGCATCGTCCCGGCCTCCGACACCGGCGCCGTGGAAATGGCGCTCTGGTCCCTGCTGGGGCCTCGTCCGGTGGACGTGTTGGCCTGGGAAAGCTTCGGCGAAGGCTGGGCGACCGACATCGTCAAGCAGCTCAAGCTGAAAGACACCCGGGTTCTCAAGGCCGCCTACGGTCAACTGCCCGATCTGACCCTGGCGGATTTCGCCCACGACGTGGTCTTCACCTGGAACGGCACGACTTCGGGCGTCAAGGTTCCCAACGGCGACTGGATCGCCGCGAACCGCGAAGGTCTGACCATCTGCGACGCGACTTCCGCCGTCTTCGCCATGGATATGGCCTGGGACAAGCTGGATGTGGTCACCTGGTCCTGGCAGAAGGTCATGGGCGGCGAGGCCGCGCATGGGATGCTGGTACTAAGCCCCCGCGCCGTCGCCCGCCTGGAAAGCCACACGCCCGCTTGGCCGATGCCGAAGATCTTCCGCATGACCAAGGGCGGCAAGCTGATCGAGGGCATCTTCCAGGGCGAGACCATCAACACACCGTCCATGATCGCGGTCGAGGACGCTCTCGACGGCCTGAAGTGGGGCGAGGAGATCGGGGGCCTCAAGGCCCTGATCGCCCGCAGCGAGAAGAACCTGGCGGCCATCGAGGCCTGGGAGGCCAAGTCCGACTGGGCCGCCTTCCTGGCCGCCGACAAGGCCATCCGGTCCAACACTTCGGTCTGCCTTAAGGTCAAGGACCCCTGGTTCGCCACCCTGGATGCCGAGGCCCAGGCCAAGGGTTTCAAGCGCATCGTCGCCCTGCTGGACGGCGAGAAGGCGGGCTACGACGTCGGTGCCTACCGCGATGCTCCGGCGGGGCTGCGCCTCTGGGCCGGCGCCACGGTGGAAACCGCCGACCTGGAAGCCCTGTTCCCCTGGCTCGACTGGGCCTATGCGACCATGAAGACCGAAGCGAAGGGTTGACACCATGCCGAAGGTTCTGATTTCCGACAAGATGAGCCCCCAGGCCGCCGATATCTTCCGGTCGCGCGGCATCGAAGTGGACGTGAAGCCGGGCATGACCCCGGATGAGTTGAAGGCCTGCATCGGCCAATACGACGGCCTGGCCATCCGCTCCGAGACCAAGGTGAAAGCGGACATCATCGCCGCCGCTCCCCGCTTGAAAGTGGTCGGCCGTGCCGGCATAGGTGTCGACAACGTCGATATTCCGGCCGCCACCGCCAAGGGCATCGTGGTGATGAACACGCCGTTCGGCAATTCCATCACCACCGCCGAACATACCATCGCCATGATGATGGCGACGGCCCGCGACATCCACGCGGCCAACGCCTCGACTCATGCCGGTAAGTGGGAGAAATCCCGCTTCATGGGCGTGGAACTGATGGACAAGACCCTGGGCGTCATCGGCTGCGGCAACATCGGCGCCGCGGTGGCCGAGCGGGCCCAGGGCCTGAAGATGCGCGTGCTGGGCTACGACCCGTTCCTGTCGCCGGAGCGGGCCGAGGCGCTGGGCATCGAGAAGGTGGAACTGGAAGACCTGTTCAAGCGGGCCGACTTCATCACCTTGCACACGCCGCTGACCGATTCCACCCGCAACATCATCAACGCCGAATCCATGGCGAAGATGAAGAAGGGCGTGCGCATCATCAACTGCGCCCGCGGCGGCCTGGTGGTCGAAGCCGATCTCAAGGCGGCCATCGAGTCCGGCCATGTGGCGGGCGCGGCGCTGGACGTGTTCGAGGTCGAGCCGGCCAAGCAGAACAACCTGTTCGGCATGGACAAGGTGGTCTGCACCCCGCACCTGGGCGCCTCCACCACGGAAGCGCAGGAAAAGGTGGCCTTGCAGGTCGCCGAGCAGATGGCCGACTACCTTCTGACCGGCGCGGTGACCAACGCGGTCAACATGCCGTCCGTCAGTGCCAAGGATGCCCCGCTGCTCAAGCCCTACATGAAGCTCTGCGAGCAGATGGGCTCGTTTGCCGGCCAATTGGCGGAAGACCCGATCACCGGCCTGACCGTCGAATACGAAGGCCACGTGGCGGAATTGAACACCAACCCTCTGACCTCCCTGGTGCTGACCGGCCTGCTGGCGCCGCAGCTCGAATCGGTCAACATGGTGAGCGCGCCGGCCTTCGCCAAGGAGCGCAACATCAAGGTGACCGCCTCCAAGCGCGAGAGCTGCGAGGCCTACCAGTCGCTCATCACCTTGAAGGTGGAGACCGCCAAGGGGACCACCACGGTCGCCGGGACCCTGTTCGGGGCGGCCGGGCGTCCGCGCCTGGTCGAAATGGATGGCATCGCCATGGACGCCGAACTGGGCAGCAACGTGCTGTTCATCCACAACCTGGACAAGCCGGGCTTCATCGGGGCCCTGGGTACCATCCTGGGCGACGCCGGCATCAACATCGCCACCTTCCACCTGGGCCGCAACCAGGCCGGCGGCAATGCCATCGCCCTGGTCTCCGTGGACCAAGCCCCGACCGGGGGCGTGGTGGAAAAGATCCGCTCCCTGCCGCACGTGGTACGGGTCAAGGCGCTGCGGTTCTAGGAACCCGGAACCATACGGACAAAGGAAAAGGGCCGCGCAAGCGGTCCTTTTTTCTTTTCCGCACTTCCGATCAATACTGGATGTAGTGCGTCGCGCTGGCGTCGGGCTGGATGTTGACCAGGATGGCCAGGGCCAGCATGTCGAGGAGCATCTCCCGTTCCATGATGGGGATGGCGAGCCAATCCTCTTGTGTCGGGTCGCCTGGCCGCGAGACGGCCGGAGCGGCAAGGCGACATTCTTTCCCGATGGAACCCATTTGGTCCTCCCATTCCTTCTGGAACGAGCCGCAGCCTAGCCGGAAACGCATTAAGAAATCCTGAACGGGAACCGGTTGCCCTCATCTCCGGGATGTCGGCCCGGGACGGCCCTCACGATGAACTTGGGGCCTCTCCCGGCCCTACCGGATCTTCACCACCACCAGGGTGGCGTCGTCGCGGATGGGGGTGCCGGTGGCGAAGGCGATGGCCTTGCGCTTGACCGCGGTGAGGATATCGGAGGCGCTGCCTTGGGCGTGGCCCTTGACGGTGTCCTGCAGGCGGGTGCGGCCGAACATGGCACCTTCACCGTTGCGCAACTCGGTCACGCCATCGGTGGCCATGACCAGGATCGAACCCGTGGCCAAGTCGTCGGTCACGCTGTCGGCGAAGCGCCAGCCGCCGTCGATTCCGAGCGGCAGATCCTCGCCCGCCAACTCGGAAAACTCGCCCCCGTCGGGGTTGAAGACAAGGATGGGCTCATGGCCGGCGTTGGCCCAGGCGAGGCGGCGCGAGCCGGCTTCCAGCAGCAGGATGGCGAGGGTCATGAAGCGGCCGGCCAGGGCGTCCTGGGCCAACTGCAGATTGACCCCGTCCAGCAGGTCGGCAAGCCCCGTGGCCCGGTCGGCGCGGGCGCGGATCAGGCCACGCGCCGTTGCCATCAAGAGCGCGGCGGGGACGCCGTGCCCGGTGACGTCGCCTACCGCCACCCCCAGGCGGTTACCGGGCAGATGGATGAAGTCGAAGTAATCGCCTCCGGTTTCGTCGCAGGACAAGCTGGCGCCCGCCAAGTCGAATCCGGCGAAGTCTGGCGGTGCGGCGGGCAGCAGGTTGTTCTGCACTTCGCTGGCCAGGGCCAGGGACTGGCTGAGCCGGACCTGATCCTTGAGCCGCGGCACCATGGCGTTGAAGGTTTCCGCCAGCCGGCCCAGTTCGTCGCGCGACCCGACATCGGCATGGACATCCAGGTCCCCGGCAGCCAAGCGGCGGGCGGCCTCGTCGAGGCGACGCACCGGCAGGGTCACGGCCCGCGCTCCGGCGACGGCGAGCACCAAGGCGATACCCGTCATGACCAGCGCGAAAAGCGTGGTCACGATGGCTTGGCGACGTGCCGTCTCCCAAACGGCGGCCTCGGCCACGGCCGCCTGCTGGGCGATTTCCCGGACCGGCAGCAGGATCAGCAGCGCCGTATCGAAATCGTCCACCGGCGCATAGGCCCAAAGAGTGTCGGCACCCGCCAAGGGTAACTGGCGCACCCCGGCCCTGCCGGCCGCCAGATCGGCGCGCACCCCGGCCAGCGTCTTGCCGTCCGGGCTTTCCAGCCATTCGGTGGCCGGCAGGCTTTGCCAGTCCCGGTCGATGTCGGACCGCCGCACCATGATCCGGATGCCCTCGCCGCCCTTGTCGCGCTCCGCCAGATCGACCAACAGGAACTCGGCCCCGTCGGGCAGGCCGGTTCGGTCCTTGATGCCGTCCAGCAGGCCCAAGGCATCGAGGCCGATGCCGGTCACGCCGGCAATGGTCCCGTCACGCCGCATCACGGGGACCGAGACGGTGACCGCGAGGCGTCGGCTGGAAGCGTCGAAGACCGGCCGGTTCCAGGTCAGGCTGCCACTCTCGCGGGCCCCTCGGAACCAGGGCCTTTCGCGAGGATCGTAGCCGACTGGGTAATCGCCGTGGCCCGGATAACCCACATGCACACCCGAATCGAGGGTGACGAATTGGCGGTAGAATAACCCCTCGCGTCCGTGAGCCAGGCCACGGAAGGCGGGCTGCAGAGTGGACAGACGGGCGAGGTCCTCGGACACCGCCTCGGGTTCGATACCAGGGGCCAGGAGGAAGACGGGCACCTCGTAGCTGACTTCCTGGGCAACCAGCTTGCCGTCCGGCCCCAGGATGCGGTGCAGGGGGGAGGGCTTGATGCCGGACGGGCGCCGGCCCTCGCGGTTCTCGAAGGCGGTCGGGTAGAGGATTTCACCGCGGAATTCGACGGGTGGCGGCGGGCGATCCAGGCGGGCAGCCGCTTCGCGGGCTTGCAGCAGCAGGGCGAATTCCACCAGTTCCTTCTGATGGCGCAGGATGGCGGCCCCTGAATCGATGGCATGGCGGACCTGGGCGGTGAGATTCGCCTCCAGGGTGCGGCCGGAACGTTCCGCCAAGTCCCGCCCCAGGTCGCGTAGCGCCCACAGGTCGTGCAGCACCACCAGTCCCAGGGGCAGCAGAGCGATGGGCAGCAGCACCAGCAGGAACTTGCGGCGTAGCGTCATGGTCGGAAGCTCAGGTAGAGCTTCGACAGGCCGTTGAAGGCCCGGTAGAGCGGTGTCCAGGCTTGGATGAAGGTGGCCTCGTCCAGGCCCAGGTCGGTTTGGATGTCGGCAAGGCGCCGCCCTTCCATGCGTGCCACCATGGCCCCAGCCAAGTTGGGCAGGGGAAAGCGGAAGCCTATGCCGTCGACGTTGGCCGTCAGGCTGCCGCCCGGCCGGAAGGCCCTGGCCCAGGCGGCCCCGTCCAGGTCGCGTAGCACCGGCACCGCCGCCAGGTCGTAAGGATCAGCCACGGCGGTACGGCCCGGCCGGGCCAGATAGAAGACGTGCTTGCGCAGGTTGCCGGCCAGCAGTTCGGCGAAGGCGGCCCGTTCCAGATACGGCAGGGCCGCGGTGCGCTCCAACAGGCGGGCGTCGCTCAGGTAGGCGGCGGGATCGTAGCGGGCGGGTTCGACGAAGGCCGCCACCTCCAGGCCGGCCGATCGGGCGAGCGCGGCGATCTCCGGCACCCGGTAGGCGCGGTCGCGCCGATGCAACAGCAGGTCGTAGAGCCCGGCGTCGGTGCCGTCCAGATGGTCGCCGACGAAGGGATTGCGCTTCAGCCAGTGGGTGGGCGGCAACTGGGCCAGCAGCTTCCTTGCCAGCGCAAGGCGATCAGGCCCCGGCGCGGCGCCGTCGTCGATAAGGCCCAGCATACCTTGGACATGGTAGACCCCGATGCGGCCCAACTCGCCGTAAAGCATCATGCCGATACCGCCCTCGGGGGCCAGAACCGCTTCCAAGGCCTTCAGGCCGGCCGCCGGGTCTTCCAGGTGGTGCAGCACGCCGCAGCAGTCGATGTAGTCGAAGGGCCCGAGCCCCGAGCCCGGCAGATCGAGGATGGACAGCGATTCGAAGCGGATGTCGGTCAGGCCGCGCGCCTTGGCGCGGGCCTCGGCAATGGCGCGGGACGCGGACGACAGGTCGGTGTAGACCACCTGGGCGGGGCCGCCCGCGTCGGCCAACTGCTGGGCGAGCATGATCGTCCCATCCCCGGTCCCTCCCCCTGCGACCAGGGCGCGGAAGGGCTTGGCGGTGTCGCGCCGGCCACCGAACAGGTAATGGTTCGCCTCGGCCAGGTAGCTGGGCGAGCCGGTGACGAGCCGCTTGGCCTCGTCCCTGGGATCGCGGGCGGGATAGGGATAGGCCTCGTACTGGACGCGGACGGGATCGTCGCTCATGATCCCCCAAGGTTACGGCCCGGGGGCCACAAGGCAAGGGAAACCACGCAGGTGCGCGGCTATTCTCGGAATCGGGGGTGGGAATCGACGGCGTGTTCGAGGTCGGGTGAGGCCCTGCCTAGGCTTTTGGTGTCGCCATGAACGACGATCTCGCGAACGCCATCCTGACCGACCACGCCAGGACCGAAATGGCCCGTCGCCAGGTTACCGAGGCGGCGGTTCGCGAAATCCTGAAGCATCCGCAGGAAAGTTCGCGCGTGCGCCCCGGCCGGGTAGTGGTACAATCGGTCCTCGCGGACGGATATCTCTTGCGGGTGTTTGTCGACATCGACCGATCGCCGCCCGAGGTGGTGACCGTTTACCGGACCAGCAGGATCGCCAAATATTCGAGGCTGCCATGAATGTGACCTACGACCCCCGGACCGATACCTTAAGCGTCGTCTTCAAGGAGGGCCCGGTCGCCGAGTCCGACGAGGACAAGCCGGGCGTCATCCTCGACTACGACGCCGACGGCAGCCTGATGGGCCTTGAAATCCTAGACGCCTCCCGCCACGTCACCGACCTCAAGGGCATCCAGTTCCGGGTGGCGTGAACATCGAGGCAAAAGTCTCTTCGGGTAAGCCGAGGGCCGGCGATCCCGCCCTCGGTCCCACTGTCCTGCTGCACCGGAAGTTCAGGACATCGATAAGGCGGATCGTTTCCTTGTTCCACCGCTTCCTGTCGGGCGGTTTCCCGAATACCATGCTTCCTTGGGCACAGGAAGAAGACGGAATGCGCGGCTATTTCGGAATCGGCATCGAAGGCATCAGCAAGTCGCAGAACGCGGGCGCCCTGTTCCGGACCGCCAACGCCTTCGGCGCCAGCTTCGTCTTCACGGTGGCGGCGGCCTATGAAAAGGCAGCCGGGAATCTGGCCGATACCTCCAAGGTGGCCGGACAGGTGCCCTTCTACGCCTTTCCCAGTTTGGAGGCGATGGTGCTGCCCCAGGGCTGCGAACTGGTGGGCATCGAATTGACGCCCGACGCCGTCGAACTGCCCAGCTTCACCCATCCGCGCGCCGCCGCCTACGTGCTGGGCCGGGAACGGGGCTCGCTGACGCCCGGCATGCTGGCCCGCTGCAGCCACGTGGTGAAGATCCCCACCCGCTTCTGCATCAACCTGGGCCTGGCCGGGGCCGTCGTCATGTACGACCGCCTGACCGTCATGGGACGATTCCACCCGCGCCCGTTGGTGGCCGGCGGACCGCCGGAATCCTTTGGTCCGCTGGTCGAGCGCTTCCGAGGCCTGCCGCCCGCGCCGGGCCATCCCGGCGAGGAATAGGGGACCCTGCCGAAACATTTTCAGTCGCCCTGCCCCATGGCGGAGGCGGGCGTTGCCACGGTCAGAGGTCCTGGAGGATTTCCTTCAGGGCCCCGCCGAGCATCTGGAACTCCTTGCGCCGCCCCGACGTCCGGCGCCAAGCCAGGCCGATCTTGCGCGGCGCGGCGGTCTCGGCCAGCGGCCGGACCTCCACCGAACTGGCCTCGACCAGATGGGACCGTGTCGCCATGCCGGGCACCAGGGTGATGCCCATGCCGCCTGCCACCATCTCCAGCAGCGTATGCAGGCTGGTACCCTGGAACCGCCCGCGCGCGGCGCCGCGTTCCAGGCCACAGGCCGAAAGGGCGTGGTCGCGGAGGCAGTGGCCGTCCTCCAGCAGCAACAGCTCGGCGGGCGGAATCTCGTCCGGAGAAATGTTCTTGCGCCGGGCAAGGGGGTGGCCTTGGGGACAGGCCAGCCAGAAAGGATCGTCGGCCACCATCATGGTTTCCGCCTGCGGCGTATCGTAGGGGAAGGCCAGGATCAGCAGGTCCAGGTCGCCGGCCGCCAACTGGTCGAGCAGGCGCGCCGTCTGGTCCTCGCGCAGATAGGGCCGCAGGGCGGGAAAGCGGCGCCTGAGTTCCGGAAGCACGCGGGGCAGCAGGTAGGGCCCGATGGTGGGAATGACCCCGAGGCGCAGGCCGCCGGTCAGGGGTTCCGCACCCGCCCGCGCCGCCTCGACCAAACCTTCCGCTTCTTGCAAGGTGCGGCGGGCCCGTTCCGCCACCTCCAGGCCGATGGGAGTCGGGACCACGCGGCGCTTGGTGCGTTCCACCAGACGGACGCCCAGCAACCCCTCCAGTTCCTGAAGTCCGGCCGACAGGGTCGACTGGGTCACCAGGCAAGCTTCGGCGGCGCGGCCGAAGTGACGGGCTTCCAGCAATTCCACCAGATAGCGGAGCTGGCGCAGGGTGGGCAGATTAATCATCGATCGCCTCGATTTATAATTATCAAATAACTCGTTTGAACGATTTTCGTCAAGAGGATAGCCTAATCTTCATCGGGGCGGCCCCCGCAGGGCGCGCTCCCTCCATACCAAGTCTAAGGGAGAGAACCATGGCACAGCTCAAGGGATCCAAGACCGAGGAGAACCTCAAGGCCGCCTTCGCCGGCGAGTCCCAGGCCAACCGTCGCTACCTCTATTTCGCCCAGAAGGCGGACGTGGAAGGCTACAACGACGCCGCCGCGGTGTTCCGTTCGACCGCCGAAGGCGAGACCGGCCATGCCCATGGCCACCTCGAATTCCTCGAGGTGGTAGGCGATCCGGCCACGGGGCTGCCGATCGGCAACACCTCGAACAACCTCAAGGCCTCGATCGCCGGCGAAACCCACGAGTACACCGACATGTACCCGGGTATGGCCAAGACCGCCCGCGACGAAGGCTTTGACGAGATCGCCGACTGGTTCGAGACTCTCGCGAAGGCCGAGAAGTCCCATGCCGGCCGCTTCCAGCGGGCGCTGGGCGAACTCGGCTGATTCCGGGACGGAGGGCGGGCGGGGAGCCGCGCTTCCCGCCGCCTCCCACCCTTCCATTCCACTCGATTCCGCGACAAGGGGGAGAGAAACCATGCGCGAAGGTAGCCTTGAGGCGCCCGTCCGCCACTGGATCAACTGGCAGGACCCGGACTTCACCGATCCCGTCAAGTTGGACGCCGAGATCCGGCGGGCGTTCGACATCTGCCACGGCTGCCGTCGCTGCTTCAACCTCTGCGACAGCTTTCCGCGCCTGTTCGACTTGGTCGATGGTGCGCCGACCGGCGAATTGGATAGCGTCGATAGCAAGGATTTCAAGCCGGTCGTCGATGCCTGCACCCTTTGCGACCTGTGCTTCATGACCAAGTGCCCCTACGTGCCGCCACACCAGTTCGATCTGGACTTCCCGCACCTGATGCTGCGCTACCGCGCCGCCCAGGCGAAGCGGGGCGAGGTCGGCCTAGCGCACCGCCAGCTCACCGAGACCGACCGCAACGGCCGCCTCAACTGCGGCGCCCTGTCGGGGGTGGTGAACTGGGCCTCGGCGCGCGGCAACGCGCTGACCCGGCCCTTGATGGAGGCGGTGGCGGGGGTGGACCGCAAGGCCGATCTGCCGGCCTTCGCATCGCGCACATTCGTCGACCGCGCGGCGGCGGAACCGGCGGAAGTCAACCGCGAGGCCCCGGCTTTCGGGCGCAAGGCGGTGATCTACGCCACCTGCTTCGCCAACTACAACGAGCCGGGCATCGGCATGGCGGCCCGCGCCGTCCTGGCCAAGAATGGCGTCGAGACCAAGGTGGTCTACCCCGAATGCTGCGGCATGCCGCAGTTGGAAACGGGCGATATCGGCCGTGTCGCCGCCAAGGCGCGCCATATCGCAGCCGAATTGGGCAAGTGGATCGACGAAGGCTGGGACGTCATCGCCCTGGTGCCGTCCTGCGCCCTGATGCTCAAGTTCGAATGGCCCCTGATCGTGCCTGACGACGCGGCGGTGAAGAAGCTGGCCCAGGCCACCTTCGACATTCCCGAATACGTGATGGCCATTGCCCGCAAGGAAGGGCTGGCGCCGGGCCTGAAGCCCCTGGACGGCGCGGTGACGGTTCATATCGCCTGCCATGCCCGCGCCCAGAACCTGGGCCGCAAGGCGGAAGAAGTCCTCAAGCTGATCCCCGAGGTCGAGGTGGCGGTGATCGAGCGCTGTTCCGGCCACGGCGGCGCCTGGGGCATCATGAAGGGGAACTTCGACACGGCCCTGAAGATTGGCAAGCCGGTCGCCAAGCAGGCCGCCGAGAAAGGCGATGCCTACCTGGTTTCCGAATGTCCCTTGGCGCGATCGCATATCGTGCAGGGCATCGAAGCCCAGGGCGGCGACACCAGCCGTCTCAAGTCGCTGAAGCACCCCATCCAGGTATTGGCCGAAGCCTACGGTTTGTGAGGAGGAGACCATGTCCATGCACCGCAAGCGCGAAATCACCGGCGCCGACATCATGCCCATCGACGACTACGGCCGCGTCCGCAAGGACCGCAGGGCGGAAATGATCGCCCGCAAGAAGAACCGCCGCATGGCGGTGGGCCCCAACGCCACCTTCCACTTCGAGTGCTTCGACACCATGCTCTATCAAGTCCACGAGATGCTGTGGACGGAAAAGGGCGGCGACGAGCAGTTGAAGGACGAACTGGCGGCCTACAATCCCCTCGTCCCCAAGGGCGACGAACTGGTCGCTACTTTCATGTTGGAATACGAGGACCCGGTGCGCCGTGCCCAGATCCTGATGACCCTGGGCGGCATCGAGGAGACCGTCGCCCTCGAATTCGCCGGTAGCCGGGTCGCCGCCGACTGGGAAAAGGAGGTGGAACGGACCACCGAGGACGGCAAGACGTCGTCCATCCACTTCCTGCACTTCCGCTTCACGCCCGAGCAGCGGGCGACCTTCAAGGCGGCGGGGACGCGGGTGGTGGTAGCCATCGGCCATCCCAACTACGCCCATATGGCGGTGATGCCGGAATCCGTGCGGGCGGAACTGGCCGGCGACCTGGATTGAAAGTCAGGGGCGCCCCGGAGTGGCGGTCAGCTTCCCCAGGATCAGAGCGAAAAAGGCTGGCGGCTCGCCGACACCGGTGAACAGCCAGCCCAGGTGCTCACGGCAGCCGCCGCAGACCGCGATGCGCCAACGATAGCCGCGAAACCAAGTGAACCGGGTGCTCGGCTCGCCCTGGGGAGAGGCGCCCGGCGCCTCGCGAAAGCAGCCGATGCGGAACACCATCCCGGCCGGGTTGAAGAAGGTGTGCTCGTGGTCCTCCTGGACCGTGACGCGCCAGCGCCCACGCGTGACTTCCCGGCCACAGGCGGCACAGTAAAGGCGCTCCTCCCGTTCGTCTGTGGCTGTTTCCGGGGCGGGTTTGGCGCTAAAGTCGAACATCGGAGGTGCCTTCATGCTCGAACAGGTAAAAGTCTACTACGGCAAGGTGCTGCAGGGTACGAAGGATCTGAAGACCGACGCCTGCTGCACCCCAACGGCGCTGCCCGCTCACCTCAGGCCCGTGATGGCCGACATCCATCCCGAGGTCCAGGCCCGGTATTACGGCTGCGGCTTGGTGATGCCGCCCTCGCTGGAGGGGGCGAGCATTCTCGATCTGGGCTGCGGGGCGGGGCGGGACTGTTACGCCCTGGCCCGTCTGGTGGGGCCGAACGGGAGGGTGGTCGGCGTCGACATGACCGAGGAACAACTGGAAGTCGCCCGCCGCCACGTCGACTGGCACCGGGAACGCTTCGGCTATGCCGCGGCCAACGTGGATTTCCGCTTCGGCTATATCGAGAAGCTGGATGAACTGGGGATGCCGCCGGCCAGCTTCGACGTCATCGTGTCCAACTGCGTCATCAACCTGTCGCCCGACAAGGCGGCGGTACTGAAGGGCGCCTGGTCGATGCTGAAGGAAGGCGGGGAACTGTACTTTTCCGACGTCTACGCGGACCGGCGGGTGCCGGAAGCGGTGACCCGCGACCCCGTCCTGCACGGCGAATGCCTGGGCGGGGCGCTTTATTGGAACGATTTCCTGGCGCTGGCGCGCCAAGCCGGCTTTGCCGACGCCCGGCTGGTCGAGCACCGGCCGCTCGCCATCACCGAAGCCGAAGTGCTGGAAAAGACCGGGCCGCTACGGTTCTTTTCCGCCACCTACCGGCTGTTCAAGCTGGCGGGCCTGGAAGCGGCCTGCGAGGACTACGGGCAGGCGGTGGTCTACAAGGGCAGCCTGCCCGATCATCCGCACCGATTCGTGCTCGATACCCACCATTGCATCGAGACGGGACGCATATTCCCCGTCTGCGGCAACACCTGGCGCATGCTGCACGACACGCGCTTCCGGCCGCATTTCGAGTTCTTCGGCGATTTCTCCACCCACTACGGCATCTTTCCCGGCTGCGGGACCGCCATGCCCTTCGACGCCCAGCCGGCGCCTACCAGCGGCGGGTGTTGCTGAAACGCAAACGAGACCGCCCGCAAGGACGGTCTCGTCTGATCCCGCGGCGAAATCCGGGCGTCTACTGGACTTCGGCCAGGGTCTTGATGACCTCGAACAACGCCTGGCGCTTTTCCGCGGAATGGATGCGGTAGTAGGCCCGCACCAGTTCCAGGGTCTCGCGCTCCGACAGGCTGTCGTCCTCGGTTTCGACCTTGATGCCGCGGATATCCGGGTCGGCCTTGCGGATTTCGTCGGGCATCTCCTCGAAGAAGTAGGAGATGGGCACATCCAGGATACGGGCGAATTCGTAGAGGCGCGAAGCGCCGATGCGGTTTGCGCCGCGTTCGTACTTCTGGATCTGCTGGAAGGTCAGGCCGACCGCCTTGCCCAGCGCCTCCTGGCTGAGGCCAAGGAGCGTACGGCGGAGACGGACACGGTTGCCGACGTAGACGTCAATCGGACGCGGGCCGTCCTCGGCCACCGTCATACGGCGCTTCTTGCGTTTCATAGCGGGCATCTGCTTCCCACCCTTTCACATCGAATGACCTACACTCACCACGGGCGACGGCTGGCTCCACCGCTCCCCATACTCCTTTCATCTAATCCCTCCTCAGGAATTTCGCAACATGTGGAATGTACACATCATCGTCAAATTTGACCTGCTACGGTTGAGAGATGTCAGTTTGTTCTGATATATAGAATATATTCCGATATGCCGGGGTATATTTGCGACTCCCCGCCACCCGCTGGCTCATGCCGTCGTGACGGCAGGCAGGCCTGATCTTCCGATAAAGCTCCACGGAATACACCCTCCGCCCCCTTCTCTGGAGAAGAAGGGCCATTCAGCCGCCTCCGTGGACTGGTTTTGCTCCGCCGTCTTCACTGCTCCCCCAGATCATTCGGCTTCGAATGCGATGCTTTCATAAATCGCCGCCAGTGGTAGCTCGACTTCGATAGAGGAGAGCCGCAGTACGGCATCCATGCCCTCGATGTCGTTTACCGTCCAACCATCGTCGGCTCGGTGCCAAAGCTCCGCTTTCATCGCCGTCGAGGAAATCAGAACAATTTCCTGAACTGAGGGGATCGTGCGGTAGTCGGGGAGCTTGGTGCCGCGATCGTAGTTCGCTGTGCTTGGCGAAAGGACCTCGACGATCACTTTCGGGTCTGGAACGTGTTTGTCGGATGGCCCCAGGGGGATGCAACTCACCGCCAAGTCAGCCTGATAATATGCATCCGATTTCGCGGAAGGCATGATACCGGCCTCGACATTGACTCCGAAAGGGGGCCTGAGGCGTCCCCCCAGATCACGAGCAAGGTTGGCTACAAGCCTCGTGTGGATGGCGGAAGACGGAGCCATGGCGAAGACCTCGCCGCCCACCAGTTCGTGGCGGGTATCGGTGCCGTCGTCCCAGGCCAGGAACTCTTCCACCGTCATATGTAGTGGCTGCTTCAGTACCGCTTGTGCCATGCCGACGCCTCTCGGAACCATGCCTCACGGACCGGACTATAGCAGATCTCCCCATGGCGAGGGAAAGCGGAAGTCAGAAACCGATCTCCCGGATTAGAACGGCAAGGGTAACAGCCCTGGGGAGGGTGCGGGTTCCGGCCACGGCCGACGAGGCGACGTTGCGTTGGGTCGTCCGGGGTCGGGATCATGGTGGCTATTCGCATCGCATCGCCCTCTATTGGGAGAGCCATCACATGTTGTTGCGCGATCTGGCGGCGGAAATCTTCTGGACCGACATCCTGGCCTGGATGCTGGCCCCCCGGGCCCCATGCCCTCCGGCGCCGACGACCGCCCCTGGCCTGAGACCTTCTGGAATCGCTGATCGCGAGCGGCGACGGCCCCGCCCGCCGCCCATTCTCGGCGCCGGCCTGCGATAGAGGCACGCATAGGTAACCATATATGCGCAATGACACTCGTCATAGCCATGGCGATGCAGCCGCAGATATCTATCGGTACGTCACCTGAAATGCCGGACCGTCCATTCCGGCCCATTCATCCATGAAACAATTCTTTTTTGAGGGCCTGCCATGACCGAATTTCCTACGGATGCCCAGCTTCTCCAGTTTTCCGCCTTCGTCCGCCAACTGGCCGGCGCGGCGCCGGCTTCGGCCGTCGACATCCTGGCCGGGAGCATTACGCCCGACCGGGCTTCCCAGGTCGTCGACACCGAATGCCATCTGCCGGCGGACGAACTCACCCATGTCGATCCCGCCAACCTGCCGGACGGCTCCTTCCTGTTCCTGTCTCCGGCGGATGCCGGGCGCGTCGTCACCGTGAAGAACGCGGCGGGCGGCACCGGGCAGATCCTGCTTGCAAGCGGCGCCGACCTGGTTCTCGATTCGCCCGCCAAGTGGCTGTGGCTGGTGCGCGACGGGACGGCTTGGCGGGAAAAGATGAACGGTCCGCCCACCGGCTATGCCGGCAATCCGCAACTGGCGGCCTTGGCCGCCCTGGCGAGCGCCGCCAACACCCTGCCCTACTTCACCGGACCGGGAACAGCGGCCTTGGCCGACTTCACCGCCTTCGCCCGCGGCCTGCTGGACGACGCCGACGCGACGGCGGCCCGCGCCACCCTGGGCCTGGGGACGGCCGCGACCCTGAACGCCGGCACGGCGCCCGGCAACCTGGTGCAACTGGACGGCAGCGGCGCCCTGCCCGCGGTATCGGCGGCCAATCTCACCAACCTGCCGCCGTCCTACATGACCAATCCGCAACTCGCGGCCATCGCCGGCCTGGTCAGCGCGGCGAACCTGCTGCCCTATTTCACCGGCAGCGGTACGGCGGCGCTGGCCGAAATCACCGCCTTCGCCCGAACCCTGCTGGACGACATCGACGCGGCGGCGGCGCGGGCGACGCTGGGCCTGGGGACGGCGGCCACCCTGAACGCCGGCGCGGCCCCCGGCAACCTGGTGCAACTGGACGGCAGCGGAGCCTTGCCCGGAGTCTCCGCCGCCAACCTCACCAACGTTCCCGGCAACTACACTGCCAACCCGCAACTGGCGGCGCTGGCCGCCTTGGCCAGCGCCGCCGACAAGCTGCCGTACTTCACCGGTTCCGGAACGGCTTCCCTGGCCGATATCACGGCCTTCGCCCGGATGCTGCTGGACGACGCCGACGCGGCGGCGGCCCGTGCCACCTTGGAACTGGGCACGGCATCCACGCTGAACGCGGGCACGGCGGCGGGCAATCTGGTGCAACTGGACGGCAGCGGCGCGCTGCCCGCCGTGTCGGGGGCCAATCTGACCAACCTGCCGAACGCCGGCCTGCCGGCCGGGGCGGTAATGCCCTTCGCCGGCGCCTCCGCCCCCGGCGGCTGGCTGGCCTGCGACGGCACGGCGGTTTCGCGCAGCACCTACGCCTCTCTCTACGCAGTGGTCGGGACGACCTACGGCGCGGGCGACGGCTCCACCACCTTCAACCTGCCCGACCTGCGCGGCCGGACCGTCATCGGCGTAGGGCAGGGTAGCGGCTTGTCCAATCGCACGCTGGCCCAGCAGGTGGGTGCCGAGACGCATACCCTGACCGTAAACGAAATGCCGAATCATAGACATAGTGGAGGCTGTGGCCCTGCACCTTCCGGCGCTGCGGGTGGGGGTGATCCCGACGAACAGGAAGCCAACACTGGTTATAGCGGCGGCGATCAGCCCCACAACAACATGCAACCCAGCATGGCCCTGAATTACATCATCAAGACCTGATGCCGGGACGGGAAGGTCCGCTCAGCGGGCCCCCCAGGGTTATCGGGTGAAGGCGGAGGTTTCGCCAGAACCTGGGGGCGCGGATGTCTCATCCGGCAGGCTGCGGGCCGGAGGCCCGCGCTCCCAGGATGCCTCTGCGGGCGTGATGAACGCGTTCGCTTCTCTTGGGTTCCTTAGGGTCTCTATGGCTTGGCAGGGTATTATGGGATAGAGATTATACGGATGGACGCAGCTTACCGAACATGAAGGAGCCTCATGATTCAAATAAAGGCCGTCGAAACTTCGCTAGGCATGAGGATCGTGTTCTCGACAGTCGCAATCGCTATCGGCCTATCTGTCGGTTTGGCGGCCGTCGAAGTCTTCTTGCGCGCCTTCGACCTCCCGAAGTTCCGCAAGGGCCACACCCTGCCGCCCCAATTCCGGGCCGTTACCCTGGCTGACGGTACCTTGACCTATGTGAACAGCCTGAACAGCGACATCCCCCTTACCTATGACGGCGACCCCCGTGGGTACTTCGGACCCGATATGACCGTCCGACATCACACCAACGGGTCCGGTTTCCGTGGTCCATCGTTTGCCCAGACCAAAAGAGAAGGTGTCCGTCGCGTCGTTATCGTTGGAGACTCCTTCACCTTCGGACAAGGCGTCAAGGACAACGACGTATTCGCCGTTCGCCTGGAACGCCGACTAAACGAAGGAAAGGGAGATCCCTCGTGGGAGGTCGTCAACCTCGGGGTAGGCGGTTACAACACCCGCCAGGAAATCGCATTGCTACGCAACGTCGGGCTCCCCTTGGCTCCCGATGCGGTGATTCTGGGCTATAACGTCAACGATGCCGAGCCGCCGATCTTCGAGTTCGACGTTGCCAAGCGGAAAATGACCCGCCGGAAAGACGCCCCCGTCAGCAATCGCGACGAGCCAAGGCCGCCGGACGCTTTTCCCTACAATCTGCGGGTTGCCCAGGTTCTGTGGAGGATCGCCAGCATCCGGCGTACCCAGGCCAGGACCCTGGAGTATTACGCATCGCTCTATCGCGAGGATGCGGAGGGCTGGAAGGATACCCAGACCAGCCTTGCGGAATTCGGCGAACTTTGCCGGGACGGCAGGTTCACGTGCCTCGCCGTGATCTTTCCCTTGCTGACCGATCTTGACGAACGTTATCCGTTTGGTCACATCCACGCACGGGTTGGCGGCATCCTGTCCGGTGCCGGAATACCCGTAATCGACCTTCTTCCCTTGATGTCCGGCCGGGCCCCTTCCGATCTCTGGGTCCATCCAACCGACCAGCACCCCAACGAAGCGGTCCATGCCCTGGTTGCGGAGGAACTTTTCCAACGCCTTGCCTCGGAACGCGATAGGGAAATCAGGCCTTCCCCGCCGCCCCTTCCATGAAGGCGGCCAGGTCTTCGACGATGCGGCGGTTCTCGAACAGGGCGTCGCGTCGTTCGAGGATTCGGGCGCGCATCGCCCGGTTGCGGTCGGGATCGACACCGAGTCCCACCACCTTCGCCACATAATCCGCTTCGTCTCGGGCGACGAGGTCGCCAACCCTCATCTGCTCGTAAATGGCGGACGACAGGCGCCCTCGGGTGAAGGCACTGGGGAGAGTAACCGCGGGCGCGCCGGCCCAAACCGTTTCCAGGGTCGAATTGCCGCCGCAGAAATGAGGCGTGTCCAATAAAACGTCGGCCGAGGCCGCCACCCCCATGAAGTCGCGGATTGGCATCCGGCGCAGGAAGACGATGCGATCCCGGACATCGGGCAAGGTCCGCGCGAACCGGCCTTCCAGCATCGCTCGCCAGACGGGCGAGGATTCGATCAGCAATATTCGGCCTTTGGAGTCCGCCCGCAGGATGTCCCCCATGACGCTGTCGAAGGACGGATGAAATTTGAACAATGTCTGCAGGCAGGCATAGAGGCGTTCGTCTTCCGGAAGGCCCAAGGCGGCACGGTCGGGCCATGTCTCCGGCTCCGGTCGGTAATAATAGGTGGTGAAATCGCGCAGCCTCACCAAGGTTTCCGTGAAATGAGCCTCATTACCGGCAGGGTCGATGGCCGGACTGGAAAGGAAGTAATCCATGGTGTCCAGTCCCGTCGTCACCGGGTGCCCCCATGTGGTGCACTGCACCGGCGCCAGCCGGGCAAAGGCCAGGAAGTAGGTGAAGGGGTCCATGCCGATGTCGGTATAGAACAGCACGTCCAGGCGTTCCGCTTCAAGGACCCGGCGGGCGTCCGCCAGGGTCTCGGGCAGCGCCACCGTCCGGTCGGACCGCTCGCGGATGAAGGCCCGTACCGGATCGTCCGGGCGGGCGAACAGGAAGGTCGTCACTTCGAAACGGTCGCGCGGCAACTCGGCGACGAAGCCGCGATAAAGCTTGCCGATGGTATGGCTATGGAAATGGCGGGAAACGAAGCCCACTTTCAGGCGCTTGCCCCCGCCGCCCCCCATTTTGCGGGCAGTGTAGGACAAGGACGGGCAGGCCTGGCGGTAGAGACGGGCCAGCTTTTCCTGGAAGGGCCGGTCGTCGCGGCCGTGGTAGGCCAGGTAGAACAGCGGCCCCAGGGCATCGGCGAAGGGATCGTCGATCTTCAGCCGGGTGTCCAGCAGGGCATCGAGGTCGGCATCCAGCCGGGCGCGGACCGCATCGATTTCCGTTTCCGATTGCAGGATGGCAGGCAGGGCGGTGGCCCGGTGCAGGCGAGCCGCATCGTTCCGGTCCGTACCGGCCAGGGCGGCAAAGAGCCGGCAAGCCCGGTCCACGTCGCCCTGGGTCTTGGCAATGCGGCCCAAGGCCAGGGTGACGGCGGGCAGGACCGTGAGGTCGCCATCCTTGGCGGCCAGGGCCTTTTCATAGGCGGCGGCGGCTTCGTCCGTCTTGCCGGCCTCCTGATAGGCGACGCCCAGGGCCTGATGGAAGGCGGCGTTGCCGGGCGCCAGTTCGGCCGCCCTGACGAGGGCGGGAATGGCCTCCGCCCAGACGCTACGGCGCAAAAGGGCGTTCCCTAAGGCATTCCAGGCTTCGGCATGGTCGGGCCGGACGGCGAGCACGGCCCTGAGGTGCTCCTCGGATTCCCGCCCCTTGCCCAGGATGAGTTGGGCCAGGGCCAGGTTGAAGCGGATGTCCGGCTGGCCGGGGGCCAGCTTGAGCGCCTTGCCCAGGACCTTTTCCGCCTCCCCCGCCCGGCCGGTCTGACGCAAAAGGCCGCCCAGGTTGTTGAGGATTTCCACCCCGTTCGGGTCAAGCTTCAGGGCCTTGCGGTAATGGCCGGCGGCCTCGTCCAACTTGCCTTGCGCCTGACAGGCGGCACCCAGGCAGTTGAGGGCGCCGACGTTGCGCCCGTCCAGGGCCAGGGCCCGGCGGGCACTGGCCTCGGCTTCCCCGGGTTTCCCGGCCCGCCGCAGACCTTCCGCCAGGTTGGCATGATAAAGGGCGTTGCCGCCGTCCAGGAGGACGGCGGTTCGCAGGTGCTGCAGGGCCTCCTCGGTCCGGCCCTGCTGCAACAGGGCGACGCCCAGCAGATGCTGGGCGTCGGGATGGCGGGGGGAGGCCCCGAGGACCCGGCGATAGACGGCCTCGGCCTCGCGCAGGCGACCGGCGCGGTGGTATTCGATCCCGGCCGCCGTCAGAGCCTGATCGGATGTGGTCATGGCGGCGCTTCCGGTTGCCCCTGGCTGCAGGCATCGACAAACTGCCGGGGGGGCAGGATGGCGATGCCTCGCCAAGGATGCAAGGCGAGAAGATCCCCGTCTCCGGTGACGATCGCCTGGGCCCTTCTATCCACTGCGAGGTCGAGGAACTTGTTGTCGCGCGGGTCGCGGCAGTCGGTCACGGTCGCGGTCACCGACAGAAAGGTCAGATGCTTGGCTATCATCTCCAAGGAGAGTTGGCGTTCGCGCAAGGAGAGGAATTCCCCAAACCTGGTCCCGGTCAGGGTTTCGGAAAGTTCCCTGAAGGTCGCTTCGGAGGCGATCATTTCGAACTCTCGAACTGCCAAGTCCAGAACCGCCGCCAGCCGCGGCGATGGCCAGACGATCAGGCCTATCCAGACGTTAGTATCGATGACAAGGCGCGGCCGGTGCTGCATGCCGTCGTCAAGCTTCGAGGATGTTCTTGCGCTCTTCCCCGGTCATGTCGAGGATACCTGCCAACTTGTCGGCAGCGAGCCCCCGCGCCTCCATCCTCGCCGCCATCACGCGGGCGAAATCGCGAAGGTCCATATCGTCGCTGAGGGGCGGGTCCTCCGCCGGATTGACATCGGCCGATAGGCGCACGACACCCCGGGACGATACACCCAGGCGCCGCAGCACCCTGGCGGGCAGTTCCTCGGCAGGAATCTCGATGGTTACTTGTGCCATGGCGGCTTCTCCTGGATGGCCGATCCCATTCTACTCCAGCCGCCCGCCGGAGACAAACAGGCCTGTGCGGGCGGGCGAACCGGAAGGGTCAGGACGCCGCCAGGTTGCCCAGCACGTACTGCAGGATGCCGCCGGTGCGGTAGTATTCGATCTCGTCCAGGGTATCGATGCGGCAGAGCACCTGGATTTCCTGCGCCGAGCCATCGGCCCGGCGGATGCGCACCGCGACGTCCTGGCGGGGCTTCAGGGAATCGACGCCCAGGATGTCGAAGGTTTCCGTGCCGTCCAGCTTCAACGTCTTGCGGTCCATGCCGTCCTTGAACTGGAGCGGCAGCACGCCCATGCCGACCAGGTTGGAGCGGTGGATGCGTTCGTAGGTCTCGACGATCACCGCCTTCACCCCCAGCAGCCGGGTGCCCTTGGCCGCCCAGTCGCGCGACGAGCCGGTGCCGTACTCCTTGCCCGCCACCACCACCAGCGGCGTGCCGGCGGCGATGTACTTCATGGCGGCGTCGTAGATGAACATCTCCTCGCCGGAAGGCTGGAAGCGGGTCACGCCCCCTTCGGTGCCGGGCGCCATCTCGTTCCTGATGCGGATGTTGGCGAAGGTGCCGCGCATCATGACTTCGTGGTTGCCGCGCCTGGCGCCATAGGAATTGAAGTCCGCCGCCGCCACGCCGTTGGCGGTCAGGTACGCGCCGCCCGGGCTCTTGGCCTTGATGGAACCGGCCGGCGAGATGTGGTCCGTGGTCACCGAATCCCCCAGGATGGCCAAGGGCCGGGCACCGACGATGTCGCCCTTCTGGGCCGCCATGCCGCCCGCGAAGTAGGGCGGATTCTGGATGTAGGTGGACTTGCCGTCCCAGGCGTAGGTCATGCCCTCGACGGTCTTCACCGCCTGCCAGGCCGCCGGGCCCTTGAACACGTCGGCATAGCGGGCGAGGAACATCTCGCGGGTCACCACGCGGGCCATGGTGTCGCGGATTTCCCGGTCGGTGGGCCAGACGTCCTTCAGGTAGACCGGCTGGCCGTCCTTGCCCATGCCCAGCGGCTCGGTCGTCAGGTCGCGGGTCACGGTGCCGGCCAGGGCGTAGGCCACCACCAACGGCGGCGAGGCCAGGTAGTTGGCCTTCACGTTGGCGTGGATGCGGCCTTCGAAGTTGCGGTTGCCCGACAGCACGGCGGCAGCCACCAGCTTGCCGCCCTCGATGGCCTTGACCAGGGGCTCGGCGATGGGGCCCGAGTTGCCGATGCAGGTGGTGCAGCCGAAGCCGGCGATGTTGAAGCCCAGGCTGTCCAGGTGTTCCTGCAGGCCGGCGGCCTTCAGGTAGTCGGCGACCACCTGGGACCCCGGCGCCAGGGACGACTTCACCCAGGGCTTGCGGCGCAAGCCTTTGGCGGCGGCGTTGCGGGCCAGAAGGCCGGCGGCGATCAGCACGCTGGGATTGGAGGTGTTGGTGCAAGACGTGATGGCGGCGATCACCACGTCGCCGTCGCGCAAGGAGTAGTCGGCGCCTTCCACCTTGGCGGCGCGGGGCGCGTCGGCGTCGGCGATGGACTTGAGCGCCGCCGGGAATTCGCCCGCCACCTTGGACAGCGCGATGCGGTCCTGGGGACGCTTGGGCCCGGCCAGGCTGGGTTCGACGGTGGCCAGGTCCAACTCGATGGTATCGGTGAAGACCGGATCGGGAGTGGAGGCGTCGCGCCACATCCCCTGCGCCTTGGCGTAAGCCTCGACCAGGGCGACGCGGGCCTCGTCGCGCCCCGTGAGCCGCAAGTAGCGGACGGTTTCCGCGTCGATGGGGAAGAAGCCGCAGGTGGCGCCGTATTCGGGCGCCATGTTGGCGATGGTGGCGCGGTCGGTGAGCGACAACGCATCGAGCGCCGGACCGAAGAATTCGACGAACTTGCCGACCACCTTCCTGGCCCGCAGCATTTGGGTCACGGTCAGCACGATATCGGTGGCGGTGATGCCTTCCCTGGGCTTGCCCACCAGCTTCATGCCGACCACTTCGGGGATCAGCATGGACAGCGGCTGGCCCAGCATGGCGGCTTCCGCCTCGATGCCGCCCACGCCCCAGCCCAGCACCGCCAGGCCGTTGACCATGGTGGTATGGCTGTCGGTGCCGACCAGGGTATCGGGATAGGCCAGGTCGCCGTTGGTCCAGACCACCTGCGCCAGGTATTCCACGTTGACCTGATGGCAGATGCCGGTGCCCGGCGGCACGACCCGGAAATTGTCGAAAGCCTTCTGGCCCCAGCGGAGGAATTCATAGCGCTCCCGGTTGCGCTCGAATTCCATCTTCTCGTTCAGGCCTTGCGCCTCGGGGCTGCCGAAATGGTCGATCATCACCGAGTGGTCGATGACCAAGTCCACCGGCGACAGAGGGTTGATCTTCCTGGGATCGCCCTTGGCCGCCACCATGGCGTCGCGCATGGCCGCCAGATCGACCACCGCCGGCACGCCGGTGAAATCCTGCATCAGCACACGGGCCGGGCGATAGGCGATTTCCCGTTCGGCCTTGCCCTTGTTGTCGATCCAGCCGGCCACCGCCCTGACGTCGTCCACGCCGACCGTGCGCCCGTCCTCGAAGCGCAGCATGTTTTCCAGCAGCACCTTCAGCGAGAACGGCAGCCTGTCGATCCCCTCGAGCCCCCCCTTGGCGGCCGCCTCGAGGCTGAAGTATTCGTAGGTCTTGCCGCCCACGTTCAGGGACCGGCGGGTCTTCAGGGTGTCTTGGCCGAACAGGGACACGGGCTTCCTCCTCGAATGGGTAGGTTTGGGGTGGGACCCTCACGGGGCCGAACAGCACCACACTTCCCGGCGGATGTCCAGTCCCCAGGGGGACATCTTGTGGGTTCTCCACGAAAACGCAAGGGGAATGGAGCGGCCGTTGACCGCGCGGCTCCGGTCGGCTACCCATGGCTCCCCTGACACGGCTCGACTTGAGGAGGAAAAGCCATGACCGCGGAAGTCAAAGTGGGCGACGTCGCCATCTCCGAGAACCAGATCCGGGATCTGCTGGCCGGCTATCCGCAAGTGGCGCGCGCCCAGTTGGTGGTCGATACGGACGGCACCGCGACCCTGCTGGCCGAAACCGCGAAGCCGAGCATGGGTTTGGCGCCCTCCCTGAAGGCGGCGATGGCCAACCTGGGGGCGCCGATCAAGGTTTGGTTCGTCAACGACGGCACGATCGCCGCCGATGCCCCAATGGTACTGGAAAAGCGCTGAAAGGCGCGGCGGCGCGGAGAGGGGAATGGCGGCGGACTTCCAGGACCACCTGACCCGTGCGATGGCGCTTCACCGCGCGGGGGATGCCGCGGCTTCCGTCGCCGCCTACGGTGAAGCCCTTCTCGTAAATCCGGAAAATCCGGATGCCTGGTTTCTTCGCGCCCTGGCCCACCTGGACCTGGGGCAGGGGTCGGAATGTCTGGACGATCTGGGCCGGGCCATCGATCTTGCACCTCGCCTCGCCGATTACCGGCTCGTCCGTGCCGAGGTCCTTCTGGCATCGGGGGGACGGATCGAAGACGCCATCGCCGACCTGCGGGCCGCGTTGGCTTTTGCGGCTAATGATCCGCGGGTTCTTGTCGCCTTGGGAAAGGCGGAGAGGTCGCGAGAGGCCTGGGAGGACGCGGAGAAGCACCTGGGTAAAGCCATCTTGCTGTCGCCTGGCGATGCCGATCTTCTCAAAGAATACGGAGAGACGTTGCAGGGTCTTGCCCGCAACTCCGGCGGCGCCGACCGGACCAGGCTGCGGAACGTCTTCCGCCAAGCCATCGTCGTGACGAAGGGCGATCCGCGCGTCGTCGCCGCCAGCGGCGAATTCCTTCTGGGCTGGGCCGAGAGCTTGAGGGAATCCAATGCCGGAGAGGCCTGCCGAAGGGTGGAGGAAGCTCTGAGCCATCCCCTGCCCACGGATTTGACGGCCCGGTGCCGGGAATTTCTGGATTCCCTGGTTCGGGCGCGTCAAGCCGAAACCGGCCGCCTGAGGATGGAAGCCTTTCGGACCCGGATGTCGAAAAGCGTCTGGAATGGCGCCGAACCGCGCGAGGTCGTCGAAGATCGGATCGTCGCCGCGGTGAACCGCCGACGATCCGGATTGGCGCCACCGGACTCCGATGCCTTCGGATCGCCCCCCCGGCCGGCCAAGGTCGAATTCGCCTTCCATCCCTACCTGGGTTATGCCGCAAGGCCCGGCTGGCGCGGGACGACCTATAGGAACAACCACGGCTTTGCGATGGAAAAGCCCTGGTTCGACTACCCCTACAACGGCGAGTCCGGCGACGACATCGTCGTCGCCCTGTTCGGTGGATCGGTCGCCGATCAGTTCTTCGCCCACGAACGAGAAAAAATCCGGGCCCTGGTCGCTTCCATCCTGTCCCCCTTGGGACGACCGGTCACCGTTCTCAACTTCTCCCAGGGCGGCTATGGACAGCCTCAGGCGATGCTCAGCTATTTCTATTTCCGCGCGCTCGGGCAGCGCTTCGACCTGGCCGTCAATATCGACGGCTTCAACGAAGCCATGGGCAAGCGCGCCAACCAGCGCAACGGCCATCATGTCTCGTTGCCCCTATCCTGGATGATGAATAACCTCATGCTCCAGTTCCAGGCCCCCAGCGATGATCCCGAGGTGCTCGCCTTCATGGGCCGGCTGCTGGTGGCCCAGGCAAGGGTGGCCGCCCTGGCGGAGCGCCGGGGGATTGTCGATCGCTGGCGGCTGAAGCGGGCGCGAAGGGAATTGGAGCGTCTGCGCGGCTCCACCCCGGTCATGGCCGGGAATGGAACCCTCGAACCGTTCCTCTTGCCGCGCACCGATCCTGTCGACGATCAGGTCTTCTCCACCTGTCCCCGCGCGGCGCGCGCCCTGGCGGATGAAGTCGTCGACCTTTGGGCCCGCGCCTCCATTCTGCTGGGACGCGGTTGCGCCGCCGACGGCGTCCGATATCTCCACTGTCTGCAGCCCAACCCCTACTTCGGCGGCAAGCCGCGCAGCGAGGAGGAGATGGAACGCTATTATATTCCCGGCTGCGCCGAATACTGGGCCATCGCCCAGACCTATCCCCTGATGCTGGGCCGCGCGGATGAACTGGCGACGAACGGAGTCGACTTCTTCGATCTCACCGGCTGTTTCGACGGCATCGCCGAGACCCTGTCCATCGATGCGGCCTGTCATTTCAATCGGCGCGGCAACGATATCATGTTTGAAGCCCTGCGGCCGAAGCTGGAGGACCTTGCCGGACGCCTGATCGACGGAGGAGAGAATGCCCACTGACTGGATTCTGGGACTGGCCGCCTTGGCAGCGCTCGGCATCGGCGCCTGGATCGCCTACCGTCGCCGTCGGGCCGCCCGCAAGCGGCCGTCCAATCCGGGCGATATCTATCCGGTTTGGTAGCTCTATTCCCCCTGGTGCAGCAATAGCCCGCGGCGCCTGGCGACGTGCACGATGTAAAGGAAGCCGGCTCCGGTGGCGGCCAGGTAGACCAGATTCAAACCCGTCGCGCCCCAGAACAGGTCCCAGCGGAAGACCTGGTCGAACAGCACGGCGCGCATGCCCTCGAAGACGTAGGTGGACGGCAGCGCCCAGGCGTAGGGTTGCAGCCATTGGGGCAGGCTGGCGACCGGATAGTAGATGCCGCTCAGGGGCGCGATGGCGAAGATCGCCACCCAGGCCAGACTTTCCGCCCCCAGACCGAAGCGCAGCACCAGGGCGGACACCATCAGCCCGATGGCCCAGCCCATGACCATCAGGTGGGCGAAGAAGGCAAGCAAGGGCGGCCCCAGGGCGAAGACCCAGACGTCGAACAGCGGCAAGGCCAGCAGCGAGGCGGGCAGGATGCTGATTATCGTGCGCAAAAGGCTCATGGCCGCCAGGGCCGCCACCATCTCGGAAGGCCTGAGGGGGCTGACGAAGAGCTGGGCCAGGTTGCGGGCCCACATCTCCTCCATGAAGGTGAGCGACACCCCGAGGTTGGCGCGGAACAGCACGTCCCACAGCAGCACGGCGCTTATCAGCACGCCGGTCGCCTGCGCCACCCACGAGGAATGCTGGACGAAGAAGGTGGTGATGAAGCCCCAGAGAACCATCTGCACCACCGGCCAGTAGGCCAGTTCCAGCAGCCGCGGCCACGAGGACCGCAGCACGTAAAGATGCCGCAGCATCACCGCCCAGACCCGCCGCCAGGAAAAGGTCATGGCCTTGCCCCCTCGCCCCGGCCTCTCGCGATGTCGAGAAAGACCTCTTCCAGGCTGGAGCGGCCGTAGCGGGCCGCCAGGCCGGCCGACGTTCCTTCGTCGACGATGCGCCCGGCCTTCATCATCAGCACCCGGTCGCAGAGCCGTTCCACCTCGCCCATGTTGTGGGAGGCGAGCAGGATGGTGGCGCCGGACCGGGCCCGCCAGTTCTCCAGATAGCCGCGCACCCAGTCGCCGGTATCGGGGTCCAAGGATGCGGTGGGTTCGTCCAGCAACAGCAATTCCGGTTCGTTGAGCAGGGCCTTGGCGAGGGCGATGCGGGTCTTCTGCCCGGCCGACAGGCTGCCCACCGGACGGTCCAGGAAGGCTTCGATATCCAGGTCGGCGGCCAGGGCTTCGATGCGCCGGCGGACGCCGGATATTTCGTAGAGATGGGCATAGACCGTCAAGTTTTCCCGCACCGTCAGGCGCTGCGGCAGGTCCACGTAGGGCGAGGAGAAATTCATCCGCCCGAGGACGCGATGGCGGTGGCGCAGCATATCCTGGCCCAGCACTTCGATAGTCCCGGAGGAAGGCAGCAGGAGCCCCAGCAGGATGGCCAGGGTCGTGGTCTTGCCCGCCCCGTTGCCGCCCAGCAGGGCGGTGACCGAACCGCGGGCGACGGAAAAGGAAATCCCGTCCACCGCCGCCACCGGCCCGAAACGCTTGACCAGGGCCTCGACGACCACCACGGGGGAAGCGGAACCGACGGTCACTACGACTTGCTCTTCAGCGGGGGATGGCCGGCCGGGGCGCTGCGTTCGATGCGGCGCTTGAGCTTCAGCAGTTCCTTGCGCCGATTGTCCTCGGCGATCAGGTTTTCCACTTGGCGGCCTTGGAAAAGGGCGATGCCGACCCGGCGGCCGAAGTCGATGGCCTCGCGGCTGTCGACCCGGCACATGATGACCCGGTTCTCGCCGATCCTCTTGACGAAAGCCCGCACCCGGTCGTGCATCTCCTCGCCCCGGTCGACCAGTTCGGGGCTCCAGACGATCTTGACCAGATCGACGCCCAGCTTGTCCCGGTCCACCAGTTCCATGGTCTGGTGGTTCAGGCTGTCGACGCAGATGCGATAGCCCTTGTCCTGCACGAATTCGCGCACGAACATGAAGGCGTTGAGATCGGCGAAGATGTCCACCAGTTGCAGTTCGATGATCATGGCGCCGCGCCGGCCGGCCGTGATGTTGTCGTCAAAGGCCAGGAACTCGTTGGACAGCAGGGTCGCGATATTCAAATTGAAGCTGATATCGCCGGTAATCGCGATGCGGTCGGTTTTGCCCAGCATGGACAGCATGCGGCGGTCGAGCGTCTCGGTCAGGTGCTGGAACAGCCACCGGTTGGCGGTCATGTTGACGCCGGGCACCACGGTTTCCCGCAGATCGGCGATGGAAATGAACAGCTCGCTGAAGAAGGGCTGCGGCCGCAGCTTGGCATCGAAGGCACAAACGAACTGGCGGCGCACCAGGTTGGACAGGTCGGCGCTGCCCAGCGACTGCTCGACGCGGGCCAGCACGGCCGGGGTGAGGGGCTCGCCCCGTTCCTGGCGGGCCTTCAGGGAAGCCCGGGTGTCGGAGCGGCGGTCGCGCATGTCCCCGAGCTTCTTGTCCTCGACATCGACCAGGGACTGGACCAGGCGCAGAATGTCCTCGAACTGGGTCGCCACGTCGTACCAAGTGACGAAACGCCGCTCGGAGCTGTCGTCTTCCAGCAACGGATCGTCGCTGAACAGGAACCGAATCTTCTGCACCACCGTCTCGACACGCGGGTGCGCCGATTCCTTGTAAATGAAAATCAGGTCGGCGGTCTTCAGCGAGAAGAGCTGGCCCTCCATTTCCTGCGCCAGGGGCTCGAAGCTGGAGGTGGCGGCACGCACATGCTGTTCGCGGCGATTGAAGGGCTTGAGTCCGGAAATCAGGATCAACACCGCCTTGCGGCCGTCCTTCTGCTTCTCCAGGCGGCGCAGGTAGTCGAGCAGGAGATTTTCCTGGCTGGGCAGATGGCTCTGGACATTGGGCGGCAATGCCATGGCTCAGCCTCCTCCCGCCAGGATGCCCTTGGCGACCATGCGTTCCACCAGGGTATCCACGTAATAGCCCTGGAAGCGCTGGATACCGAGCCCCAGGCCCCAGCGCACCGCAATCTCGGAATCGACGCGGCCCAGCACCATACGATCCCGCCCGATGCGATTCACCAAGTCGCGCATTTCGTCGGCGCGGTCGCCGCCGGCCTCGCCGGCGAACTCGGGTCCCCAGGCGATCTTGACGTAGTCGGCCTTGAGCAGGCTGGGATCGAAGAACTGCAAGGTGAGCGGCGTGATGCCGTCGATCAGCACGCGGTAGCCCCGCGCTTGCAGGGATTCGCGGGCGAAGTGGAACAAGCCGAGATCGGCGAAGATGTCGGTCAATTGGATTTCGATCACCACCTTGGTGGCATGATCGGCAACCGTCTTGTGGAAATGGTTGAATTCCTGGGACAGCACGGTGGCGATGTTCAGGTTGATGCTGACCGAGTCCCGGGCCTTCGAGAAATCCCGCCGCCCGATGATGACCAGCATACGTTTGTCCACCGTCTCGGTCAGGTAGTGGAACAGCCAGGTCGAACTGAACAGGTTGACGTTCTGCGCCACCCGCCCCTGCAGGTCGGCCATGGAAACGAAGTATTCGCGGAAGAGGATCTCGCCCTGGTTGGGCGGCAGGATGCGCATGGCCGGCTGCTGGCGGATCAGGTCCGATAGCCGGGTGGCCAGGAGTTCCTGGTTGATGGCGGCCAGATTCTTGGGCGTCAGCGGCTCCCCGGTCATGCCGCGGTTGTTGTCGGCGGCCTTTTCGGCGCGCTCTTGTTCCTTGCGCAGCGCCTCGGCTTTGGCGGCGATGTCGGCGATGGCTTCCTTGAAGTTGGCGAAATCCTCTTCCTGCGCCAAATCGTACCAAGTGGAGAAATGGTCTTCCAACGACCCTTCCTCGCAGCCGGCCAGCGGGTCTTCGCTGAACAGGCTGCGGACCTTGACCATCACCTGATCGACCTCATCGACGGGAACGTCGCGGCAGGACAACACCAAGTCCTGGTTGGACAGGCGGAACAGCGTGGCGTCGTAGGAGTGCTCCAGGGGCTCGAAGGCGCGACGGGCCACCCGGATGAAATGGGGTTTGCGGTTGCTCGACTTCAGGTCGGAAAGATGGATCTGCACGGCGAACAGGCCGGCCCGCAGGTCGCCTTGGCGGCGCAGGTGTTCGAGCAGAAGATTCTCCTCGCCCCCCTGGGGGTCCGTGCCGAGCAGGCTGCCGGGAACCGCTATGGCCATTCGAACTTTCCGATTTGGGTTGTCGCCTTTGCCCGCCCCCATCATATTCACAGTCATGGTCGGGACTCAACTCGCCCCTCCCCTGCCGCCCCGGATTTCGCCGGGACGGCGCGTCTACGCGGTCGGCGACATTCATGGACGAGCCGACCTGTTGCGCCGGTTGCTGGACCGAATCGCCGCCGATGCGGGCGATTCCCCCGATCTCAGGCACGTTCTGGTGTTTCTGGGGGATTATGTGGACCGGGGGCCGGAATCGGCGAAGGTGATCGATCTTCTTCTCGAAGGCCCGCCGTCGGGATTCGACATCGTCTACCTGAGAGGAAACCACGAACAATTCCTGGTCGACTTCCTCGACCTGGGAGTGGCCGGCGAAACGTGGTTGGCCAACGGGGGGCGAGCGACGATCGAGAGTTACGGCCTCGACGCCACAGCGGTGCTCTTCGGCCGGACCAGTCTGGCGGATCTTCGCGAAAGCCTTCGGGACGCCCTGCCGGCCAGCCACCGCGCCTTTCTGGACGCCTTGAAGCTGTATCATGAGGAGAGCGGTTACCTGTTCGTCCATGCCGGGATACGGCCGGGCGCGACCTTGGCCGACCAGGTGCCGGCCGACCTGCTTTGGATACGTGGCCCTTTCCTGATGTCGACCCAGGATTTCGGGCGGGTCGTGGTGCATGGCCACACCGTGGAACCCGAACCCGCCATCCTCCGCAACCGAATCGGCATCGACACCGGCGCCTACCGCAGCGGCCGCCTGACCTGCCTGGTGCTGGAGGGGGAGATCCGGCGGGTGCTGTCCACGCTGTAATCGGGGCGTCGTTCTCAGCGTTCGTCGGTTCGCCGCGGGGTCAGGAGAGGCGGCTGGTCGGAGGCCAAGGAACCATCATCGCGGTTGTGGATCTTGCCCACCAGTTCATCAAGCATGTTGCGCAGGAACTGGGATTGCTCCATCAGGCGCGTGGTGACCGCCAGCGCCTCCTCCGACGTCGAGGCAGCCAGATCCATCGCCGCGCCCTTGATGTCCACCACGGCCTCGCCCACCTCGCGCAACGCTTCCTTGGCCTGCGCGGCGGCGGCGCGGATGGCCTCGACCCGGACGGTCGGCGGCTCGTCCTCGTCCTTGCCCTCCCGACCGGAAGCGATCAGGCGGGGATCGGAAGACAGCACGATCAGATTGCGGTTGCCCTCGGGGGGGCGGGCGCCATCGCCCAGCCGGGTCTTGAAGGCCAGCAGATTCGCCTGCTCGGCGATGGTGGAAATCATCTCGTCCGCCTCCTTCAGCCGGGCGGTGGCGAAGGTCAGGCCGCGGATCATGGTTCCCATCCGCTCGGCCTCGAAGGCGGCGTCGGAAACGTCCTGGCTGGCCAGGGCGACGTCGCGGCTGACCGTGGAAATGGTGCCCGACCAGAGCTTGCCCAGACGGGCCGGAATCTCGGATACCGCCACCGGCTCGACGGCTACCGGGATCGCCTCGATTTCGGGCGGTGGCGGTGGTGGCGGGGGTGGCGGCGGCTCCGCCACCGGCACGGGCGGTGGGATCTCGCGGGACTGCAGGGCCTCGACTTCGCGCCGCAGTCGGCCTTCCTCTTCCATCTGGCGGGCCAAGTCCGCCTTGACCGCATCCAGTTCGCGCCGGACACGCGGCGCTTCACCCAGGTCGGCCCGCATCTTGGCCAACGTACGGGCTACCTCGCCGATCTCGTCGTGGTTGCCCAGCGCCGGAATGAGAGCCGTCGTGTCGCCGCCCAACAATCGCGGCGCCGCGTTGGCCAGGGCCCGGACGGGGTTCGCGATGCTGCGCATCATCAAGGCCCCGAACAGGATCAGCAACAAGAGTCCACCCACCACGCCGCCCGCCACGCCCAGACGGACCAGTTCCCGCAGGCTGCGTTCCTTCTGGGACGCGACCAGGGATCGTTCCTCGGCGAAGGAAACCAAGCCGTCCACCTGCTGCACCACCTCGCCGAAGGCCTTGTCCAACCGGGCGGTCCCGCGGCCGCGCAGCGTTCCGCCACGTGCCTTGAGAGCGGCCTCGACCGCCAGGCGATAGGCGGTCAGGGCCTCGGCGACACCTCGCCGATCCTTGTCGGCCAGCGGTGCACCGACCAGCGCTTGGCCGAAGGTGTCGATGGCCTTGGCGATCCGCACGACAGTTTCCTCCGAGGCGCCGGGAGCCAAACCCTGTTCCTGTTCGCGCACTCGCTGCCAGAGATTCCTGAGCCCGGCGAACTCGGTGCGCGCCACCCGGGCCTCGACCTCGACGGCTGCCTTTTCCACCAGCGCGTTGGGGGTATCGGCGTCAGGACGCGGGGCGGCCTTGGCCGTCGCCGCGCCATCGCGGAATTCCACCCCGTGGCGGGCCAGGGCCTCGCCGATTTCCTTGAGCCGATCGGCCAGCGGTTGGGCGTCGGGACGGCCCGCGAGGGCCTCCAGGGCGCTGGTCACCCCGGCCACCTGAATGTCGTAGCGTTCGGCATGGATGGCGGCACCGTCGGCCAGCAGGCTGCGTTCGCTGTCGCGTGCCTGCCAGACGCCCCGCTCGACCTTGCCCGCAATCTCCAGCAGGTCGCGGGCGCGGGCGGTCTCGTCCACCACCAGCGCCAGGCGCTGGTCCAGATGCCAGGCGCCTGCCCCAAGGCCGACCATGGCCGCCAGGCCCAGGAAGACGAACAGCCGAACCCGCCCGGAAAGGCTCATGCCACCCAGAAAGGTCTGCTCGCCGTAATCGGCGGCAGGCGTGGGGTCCGCGTAGACCTGCTGCAGATGTTGGCCGCCAGCCATGCGGGTCCGAATCCTCCATGCACCGAATCGGCCTCCATGATAGCAGCCTTGCCGCAAGGGGAAACCTCCGTTTTCGCCTTGCGCCCCCTGGGCCGCGCCGCCAAAGTGGTGGCATGATCGAACCGTCGCCGCGTGGACCGACCGTCGAGACCGTGCCCGAAGGGGATACGCGGACCCGGCTGGTCTGCCCCGATTGCGGCTATATCGAATACGGAAATCCCAAGATCGTGGTTGGGGCCATCTGCACCTGGGAAGGCCGCATCCTCCTTTGCCGCCGCGCCATCGCGCCGCGAATCGGCTACTGGACGTTTCCGGCCGGGTTCATGGAACGCGGCGAGAGCGCCGCCCAGGGCGCCTTGCGCGAGGTAGAGGAAGAAGCCCGCGCCAGGGCCGAGATCGAGGACCTGTTGGGCGTCTACGAAATTCCCCAGGTCGGCCACGTCTATCTGATCTATCGCGCTCGGCTTCTGGCTCCCGACTGCGGCGCGGGCCCGGAAAGCCGCGAGGTCGGCCTGTTCGACTGGAACGACATTCCGTGGGCGGATCTGGCGTTTTCCAGCGTGGCATGGGGCCTGGAACGCTTTCGCGAGGGCGGCGGGCCGCACTTCCTCGTTTATCCGGCGTGATGATTTTTCTTTCGGCCGATTTTCGGTTCCTCGCCCTTCAGCAGGCGGGCGATGTTCGCATGGTGGCGGGCGATGCCCAGCACCGCGAGCGCGGCGGCCATGGCGGCATGGCCGGGACCGGCCAGGAACCAGGCGGAGACCGGCGCGGCGGCCAGGGCCACCAGGGCGGCCAAGGAGGAATATCTGAACAGCAAGGCGGTGCCCAACCAGGTCAGGCAGGCCGCCAGGCCGACCGGCACCGAGGTGGCGAGCAGTACCCCCAGGGTGGTGGCGACGCCCTTTCCCCCCTTGAAATTCAGCCAGATGGGGAAGTTGTGCCCGATCACCGCCGCCAGCCCGGCCAGCAGTCCCGGGTCCGTGCCGGCCAAGGCCTGGGCGATCAGCGCGGCGGCGGCCCCCTTGCCGCCGTCGAGAAGCAGGGTGGCGGCCGCCAAGCCCTTGCGGCCGGTGCGCAGCACGTTGGTGGCGCCGATGTTTCCCGAGCCGATGCCGCGGATGTCGCCCAGCCCGGCAACCCGTGTCAACACCAGGCCGAAGGGCACCGAGCCCAGCAGATAGCCGCCCGCCAGGGCGGCGGCAAGGACGGGAAGATCCATCTCAGTCCTCGGGCCCGTGGGCGGCGTCGAACACGGTGCGGCCGTCGATAACGGTGCGCAATGCGCGGCCCTGCACCAGATAGCCGTCGAAGGGCGTATTCTTGGATTTGGAGAGCAGGTCGTCCGAATCCACTCGCCAGCCCCGCTCCGGATCGAACAGCACCAGGTCCGCCGCCGCGCCCTTCGTCAGCCGCCCGGCAGGCAGCCCCAGGATGTCGGCCGGCGCGCAGGTCAGTGGCCGCAGCACGTCCAGCAGCGTCATTCCGCCGTGGTGATATAGCCCCAGCGAGACGCCCAGCAGGGTTTCCAGCCCGACGCCGCCGAAAGCGGCCTGGGCGAACGGCAGGCGTTTGGCGTCTTCGTCCTCGGGCGCGTGGTCGGAGGCGATGGCGTCGATGATGCCGGCCTTCAGTCCCTCGACGATGGCCTTGCGGTCGGCCTCGGAACGCAGGGGCGGCGACAGCTTGGCGAAGGTGCGGTAATCGCCCACCGCGCCTTCGTTCAGGGCGAAGTAGGGCGGCGCGGTATCGCAGGTGACCTTGAGCCCGCGGGCCTTGGCGGCGGCCACCGCCTCGACGGCTCCGGCGGTCGAGACGTGGGCGAAATGCAGCCGCCCGCCGGTCATCTCGACCAGGCGGATATCCCGTTCCACCATGATGACTTCGGCTTCGCGGGGAATGCCGGGCAGTCCCAGGCGGGTCGCGGTCTCGCCCGCGTTCATGGCGCCCCCGCGGGCGAGGCTCGGTTCTTCCGGATGCTGGACGATCAGCAGGCCGAAGGTGGCGGCGTAGGTCAGCGCCCGGCGCATGACCTGGGCGTCGCCCACCGCCTGGGTGCCGTCGGTGAAGGCCACGGCACCCGATTCGGCCAACATGCCCATTTCCGCCAGTTCCTGGCCGGCCAGACCCTTGGTCACCGCGCCGTAGCAGTAGACCTTGGTGAGTCCCAGCTTGCGGGCGCGGCGGGCGACGAACTCGACCACCGACATGTCGTCGATCACCGGCGAGGTGTTGGGCAGGCAGACCATGGTGGTGACGCCGCCCGCCGTTGCAGCCTGGCCGGCGGAAGCCAGCGTGCCCTTGTGCTCCTCGCCCGGCTCGCGCAGTTGCACCCGCATGTCGACCAGGCCGGGCGCCAGGCAATGGCCCCGGCAATCGACCGTCTCGATCCCGGACGGAACGCCACTCTTGAACAGGGCGGGACCGAAATCGGCGATCGCCTCGCCTTCGACGAGCAGGGCGCCCTTGGCGTCCAGGCCCGAGGCAGGATCGAGCAGGCGGGCGTTGATGAAAGCGATGCGGCCCGGCGAATGGTCGGAACGATGACCCATCAGGCGCCCCCCTCCCTTGGCGGCGCCAGCAGGGCTTCCAGCACCGCCATGCGCACCGCGACGCCGATTTCCACCTGCTCGCGAATCGCCGACCGGCCGATGTCGTCGGCCACTTCCGAATCGATCTCGACGCCGCGGTTCATGGGCCCGGGATGCATGATGAGCGCGTCCGGCTTGGCCGCCGCCAGCTTCTCGTAATCCAGGCCGAAGAAGTGGAAATATTCGCGGATGGAGGGAAAGTAGTTGCTGTGCATGCGTTCCGTCTGCAGGCGCAGCATCATCACGATGTCGCAGCCGGCCAGGCCCTTGTGCATGTCGTGGAAGACTTCGACGCCCAGGTTCTCGATCTTGGAAGGGATCAGGGTCTTGGGCGCGATCAGGCGCACCCGCGCGCCCATGGTGGTGAGCAGGTGGATGTTGGAGCGCGCCACCCGCGAATGGGCGATGTCGCCGCAGATGGCGACCCGCAAATTCTCCAATTCTCCCTTGCGCCGGCGGATGGTCACCGCGTCCAGCAACGCCTGGGTGGGATGCTCGTGCGCCCCGTCGCCGGCGTTCAGGACCGCGCAGTTGACCTTCTCGGACAGCAGCTTCACCGCCCCCGAATCGCCGTGGCGCACCACCAGGGCGTCGGGATGCATGGCGTTCAGGGTCATGGCGGTGTCGATCAGGGTCTCGCCCTTCTTCACCGAACTGGAAGACACCGACATGTTGATGACGTCGGCGCCCAGGCGCTGGGCCGCCAGTTCGAAGGAGGTACGGGTCCGGGTGGAAGCCTCGAAGAACAGGTTGATGACCGTGCGGCCCGTAAGCAGGGCCTTCTTCTTGTCGACCCCGCGGTTCTGCTCTACGTAGGCTTCCGAACGGTCCAGCAGGAACGAGATTTCCGGCCGCGTCAGCCCCTCGATGCCGAGCAGGTGCCGATGCAGAAAGGGATTCATCTGGTGCGCGCCCCCGGTCATGGGGCGCACTATAAGGCCGGCAGGCGGGGGAGTTCAAGTCACCCGGCGGCGAAGACGGTGCCCGATTCCTCACGCCTCCGGCGCGACGGCCAGGAGTAGACGCTTGCGTATGCGTTCCAGCTTTTCCTCGCCGTCCACTTTCAGGCCGTAGACGTCCTTGACGTAGAAGACGTCCACCGCCCGTTCGCCGTAGGTGGAAATCCGCGCCGAGGCGATCTGCAGGCCCAGGTCGGTGCAGGCCCGCGTCACGTCGTAGAGGAATCCCGGCCGGTCGCGGCCGTTGACCTCGATGACGGTGAACTGGCGGCTGGCCTCGTTGTCGACCAGCACCCGGGGCGGCACGGTGAAGACCTGGGTGCGGCTGGGCAGCATCTTGTGGATGGCTTCGGCCAGTTCCTTCCTCAGGTGCCGGGTGCCGCTGAGCGCGCTTTCGATGGAGGCGCAGAGGCGCTTCATCCGGGGTTCGTCGTCGATGGCCGCGTGGGCGCCGGCGTCCTGGACCAGGAAGGTGTCCAGGGCCATGCCGTTGTTGAGCGTGGTGATGCGCGCTTCGACGATGTTGGCGCCGCCCAGGGCCATGGCGCCGGCGATCTGGGCGAAAAGGCCCGGATGGTCGGGGGCGTAGATGATGACCTCGGTGGCGTCGCGGGCCACGTCGGCGCGGCTTTCGATCAGCAGTTCCCGGCCTTCCTCGGCGGCGCGGCGCACCAGGCCGGCATGCTGGACGTGGGTGGCGGTGTCGAAGCTCAGCCAGTAGTTCAGGTTGCCGAGCGCCAGGTGGCGCTCCACGTCGGCCTCGGCCCAGCTTTCCAATCGGGCCCTGAGCGCCAGCTTGGCCTGTTCGACCCGGGCCGAACGGTGGGCGGTGGGCAGGCCGCCGGTCATCGCCGCCAGGGATTCGTAATAAAGGTCCTTCAGCAGGTTGCCCTTCCAGGAATTCCAGACGTTGGGCCCCACCGCCATGATGTCGGCGACCGTCAGGACCAACAGCATGCGCAGCCGTTCCGGCGATTGCACCCGCTCCACGAAGTCGGCGATGGTCTTGGCGTCGCTGATGTCGCGCTTGAAGGCCGTGGCGCTCATGACCAGGTGGTGCAGCACCAGCCAGGACACCGTCTCGATCTCCCAGTCGGTCAACCCCAGGCGGGGCCCCAGCTTGCGGGCCACCTGGGCGCCCAGTTCCGAATGGTCGCCGCCCCGGCCCTTGGCGATGTCGTGCAGCAGAACGGCGACCGAAAGGGCGCGCAGGGATTCGATTTCCTTGATGGCTTCGCAGGCCACGGCGCAATCGCCTTCCATGGCCCCCGAGGCGATACGGCTCAGGACCCCGATGGCGCGGATGGTGTGCTCGTCCACCGTGTAGACGTGGTACATGTCGTACTGCATCTGGGCCACGACCCGGCCGAAGTCGGGGATGAAGCGGCCGAAGACGTCGGCCTCGTTCAGCCGCTTCAGGGCTTCCTCGGGCTCGGGCAGGTCACAGAGCATTTCCAGGAACAGCCGGTTGGCTTCCCCGTCGTCGCGCAGGCGGGCGTCCACCAAGCCGAGGTTCTGGGTCACCATGCGCAGCGCGTGGGGATGGATATCGATCTGCAGGCGCTGGGCTTCGTGGAACAGACGCAGGATGAGCAGCGGGTCCTTCTTCAGGGCCGCCTCGTCGTCGATGGACACCCGTCCACCGGCCACCCTTAGCCCCGGCAGGTTGCGCTTGAGAAAGGACAGGCCCGGCAGCTTGAAGCGGCGCTTCTTGTTGTCCTCCTCCAGGACGGCGCAGAGGATGCGGGTCAAGTCGCCCACGTCCTTGGCGACCAGGAAGTAGTGCTTCATGAAGCGTTCGACGCCCCGCGAGCCGGCGCGGTCGCGATAGCCCATGCGCCTGCCGATTTCCTCCTGGACGTTGAAGGTGAGCCGTTCCTCAGGCCGACCGGCCACGTAATGCAGGTGGCAGCGCACGGTCCAGAGGAAGGTCTCCGCCTTGGCGAAGCGCCGGGCGTCCTCCGGCGTCAGCACGCCCTTGGCGACCAACTGGTCCACTTCCTCCACCTGGTAGAGGTACTTGGCGATCCAGAACAGGGTCTGCAGATCGCGCAGGCCACCCTTGCCTTCCTTGATGTTGGGTTCCAGGACGTAGCGGGTGTCGCCCATGCGGGAATGGCGCGAATCGCGCTCGCCCAGCTTGCTTTCCACGAACTCGCGGCCGGTGGTGGCGACGATTTCCGCCTGGAAGCGCTTCTTGAAGTCCTTGAACAGGGCGTCGTCTCCCCACAGCCAGCGGGCCTCCAGCACACTGGTGCGGATCGTCTGGTCGGATCGGGCCAGGCGCAAGACGTCGTCCACCGACCGCGTCGAATGCCCCACCTTCAGCCCAAGGTCCCAGAGCATGTAGAGAATGAACTCCACCACCTGCTCGGTATGGGGCGTCGACTTGTAGGGCAGGATGAACATCAGATCGATGTCGGAAAAGGGGGCCAACTCGCCCCGCCCGTAGCCGCCGATGGCGGCGGCCGACAACTGTTCGCCCTTGGTGGGATTGGCCACCGGATAGACGTGTTGGACGGAAAAATCCAAGACGGTGCGGATCAGCTGGTCCATCAGGTAGGCCTGGGCGCGGGTGGCCTCGGGGCCGGTGACCTTGTCTTCCTCGAAGCGGCGGCGGACCTCGGCGCGGCCCGACGCCAGCACCTCCTTGAAGATGTCCAGCACCTGTGGCCGGGTCTTGGCCGACCAGCCGGACCAGCCCGCCAGCTCTTCGAGTCTGGCGACCAGGGCCTTGCGGTCGATGAGGGCGCGCGGATTGCGGATTCGGGTCATGCTTTGCGGTAATATAGAATGCCTATGAATTGGAGGGAAGCACGGCGCCTGCCTATTTATTGGCCATCGACCTGCGGAAAACCGCTTCTGAGCCGCCCTGTCCGGAGGTATGATGGGCATTGGCCCAAAAGGGATCGCACCATGCGGACTCTCGAAACCATTCTTGCCGATCTGCGCGCGATGCAACCCCGCTTGCGAGAACGCTATCCCATTCGGGCCATGGGCGTGTTCGGCTCCTACGTCCGGGGAGAGCAAACGGAAGATAGCGATCTCGATCTCCTGGTCGAACTTGGGGACGGCATGACCCTGATCGACCTTGCGGGCCTGCAGATCGAACTCAGCGAAGCCCTCGGCGTCGAAGTGGAGATGGTGGAACGGGAAGCGTTGCGCCCCCGCCTCGCGGCCCATGTGATGTCCGAAGTCGTGACCGTATGACCCGCGACTTCTCGGCTTATCTGCGCGATATGTTGGAATATGGGCGGCTGGCCGAAAAATTTGTCGAGGGGATGAAACTTCAAGATTTTCTGGACGATTCCAAGACGCAGTTTGCCGTGACGCGGGCGCTTGATGTCATCGGAGAGGCCGCCCGCAAGGTTCCGGCGGACCTGCGCGACCGTTATCCGAAGATTCCGTGGCGTCGGATCGTGGCGATGAGGAATATTCTTGCCCATGACTATCTGGGTATCCGAGCAGATCGGGTTTTCGAGACGGTAACGGTTTTCGTTCCGGAGCTGGATCGGGAATTGGCGGCTGCCCTGAAGGAAATCGAGGTGGCATGAAACGCTTGGTCATGTTCATCCTGCTGCTGTCCGGCGCCGCCCAGGCGGCCGAGCGGGGCGAGCCGACGATCAAGGTCGGCGAGGAGACGCGGGCCTATCTGCTGCACGTGCCCGCCAGCGCGCCCAAGGAAAACCGCCCGCTGGTCGTCGCCTTCCACGGCGGCGGCACCAGCGCCGCGGTGATGGAACATTTCTCCGGCCTGTCGGAAAAGGCCGATGCCGCCGGCTTCGTCGTCGCCTATCCGGAAGGCAGCGGCCGGGTCAACCGGGTGCTGACCTGGAACGCCGGGGCCTGCTGCGGCCATGCCGCGGAAAGGAAGGCGGACGACGTCGCCTTCGCCGCGGCGCTGATCGACGAACTGATCGCCAAGGTCCGGGTCGATCCCCGGCGGGTCTATGTCACCGGCATGTCCAACGGCGCCATGATGGCCTACCGGGTGGCGGCCGAACTGCCCGAGCGCGTCGCCGCCGTGGCCGCCGTGGCGGGCGGGCTGGAAATCGACCCGGCCGCCGTGCGTGTCCCCATGCCGGTGCTGCATTTCCACGGCACCGCCGACGAATACGCGCCCTACAAGGGCGGCAAGGGGGGGCGGTCGGGACTCGGCCATGCCCATCGCCCGGTGGCGGAAACCGTCGCGACCTGGGTCAAGGTCAACGGCGCCGAACCCTTCGTGGTCTCGGTGGCGCTCGCCGACCACGACCGGAACGACGGCACCCGGGTGGTGCGCCACGAACATGCCGCCGGCAAGGCGGGGGTCGAGGTGGTGCTCTACGAGATCCAGGGCGGCGGCCATACCTGGCCCGGCCGGGCGCGGCGCGAAGCCCTGCTGGGGGCGACATCCATGGACGTCTCGGCCAACGACGCGATCTGGGAGTTCTTTTCCCGCCACCACAAGCCGTGATGGCGCGGGTCCGTGGAAAATCCCTTGGCGCGCCCACGATCATCGTCCATCCTGTCGGCTGAATTAAACGCCGTATCCGCGACTATTGCGGGGGGAAAGGACCGATTCATGACCGACACCGAAATGCAGATCCGCGACTTGGCCGAGACCGTCCGGGCCCTCGCCAAGGCCCAGGAAGCCGGGCGCCGCCGCGCCTGGGCCCTGCTGGCCGCCGGCCTGGTCGGCGGCTTCCTGCTGGGCGGCGGCCTGGGGGCCCCGGCCACCGCGCAGGGCCTCGTCCAGCGCCTGGAAGACAAGCTGCAGCAGGACGAACGGACGGCCAAGCAGGCCTTTCAGGCCAAGATGCAAGGTCTCAAGCAACGTCTGTCCGAAGCCAAGAGCGACGTGAGCGACACCGCCCAGATGGTGGCGGTGATCCTGCACGACATGCAGATCGCGCTGGAAGCCATGCCGGCCATGGCCAAGGACATGCACGAGATGAACGCCAAGATGTCCGCCGTCCCCGCGATGGCCGCCGAAATGCAGATGATGAACGGCAAGATGGGCATCATGGCCTACGGCGTCGATTCCACCATGGGCCGCATGGGCCGCATGGCGCCCTGGATGCCGTGGTGACGATTATTCTTCCATCATCCAGGTCAACTCGTGCTTGTTGTGGGCGAGGTGGAGGAGGCGGGAATTGGGCAGGGCGGCGAATTCGCGGGCGACGGCGTGGTCGGTGGCGCCCTGGAATTTGAGGGTGCAGACGAAACGCCGCGCCGTGCCCGCCGCCAGCCAGCGCCGCACCAGCCCCAGCAGCCGTTCCGGATAGCAGACCACGTCGCAGCAGAGCCAGTCCACCGGCCCCAGGGCCAGGGGATCGAGGGCGAAGGCGCTTTCCCGGCGGTATTCCACCCCCGGCAGGGCGGCGACGGCGGGATCGAGGGGCGCCTTGTCCAGGCTGACCACCCGCGCCCCCAGCTTCGCCAGCACCCAGGTCCAGCCGCCGGGGCTGCTGCCCAGGTCCAGGCAAAGATCGCCCGGCCCCGGCGGCCGGCCGCCCATCAGGGTCAGGGCCTCCCAGAGCTTCAGGTAGGCGCGGTTGGGCGGGCCGGACCGGTCCTCGACGAAGACCGGCTCGCCGTTGACGAAGGGGCTGGAACAGCGAGCGGCGGCCAGCAGGGTGCCTTCGTCCAGCAGGGTCCAGGAGCCCAGAGGCGCCGTGGGCGCCGCGCAGGGAAAGACCAGCGGCTTGGCCGACACGTGCGGCAGCTTGTCCTGGATCAGGCGGGCGCGGCGATGCAAGATCCAGGAATAGGCGGCCCAGTTGCGCTGGATGGCCTTCAACTGGCGGGCCGCGTCGCCCACCGATGCGATGGGCAGGCGCTTGACCTCGTACCAGACGTTCTGCGCCCAGGCGGCGGGCCGGGGCGGGCCGGGGACCAGGACCAGGCGGTCATGGATCTCGCCGGCGCCGCCCAGTTCCTCCAGCAGGTCGGGAAGGAAGCCCTCGGGGGCCAGGTAGCCGGTCTCCATGGCTACTTCAGCACCACCGTCTTGGCGCCGTTCAGCAGGACCCGATGTTCCACGTGGTAGCGCACGGCACGCGAGAGCGTCATGTTCTCGATGTCGCGGCCCACCGCCACCAGGGTCTCGGGGGTGAAGGTATGGTCCACCCGTTCCACGCCCTGTTCGATGATCGGGCCCTCGTCCAGGTCGGTGGTCACGTAATGGGCGGTGGCGCCGATCACCTTGACGCCGCGGGCGTGAGCCTGGTGGTAGGGCTTGGCGCCCTTGAAGCTCGGCAGGAAGGAATGATGGATGTTGATCGCCCGGCCGCGCAGCCGTTCGCACATGCGCGGGCTGAGAATCTGCATGTAGCGGGCCAGCACCACCAGATCGATCTCCAGGTCCTGGATCATTTCCCAGATGCGGGTTTCCTGGTCGTCCTTGGTTTCCGGGGTGACCGGAAGGTGGTGGAACGGCACCTCGTGCCAGCGCGCCAGATGTTCCAGGTCGGGATGGTTGGCGACGATGGCCGGGATATCGATCTTCAACTCGCCCGTGCGATAGCGGTACAGCAGATCGTTCAGGCAGTGGTCGAACTTGGAGACCAGGATCATCACCCGCTCGCGCCGGTCGGCGTCGTGCAGGCCCCAGACCATCTGGAAGCGCTCGGCGATGCGGGAAAACTTCTTGGCCAATTCCTCCACCGACGGCGTGAGCGCCGAGGTGGCGAAGACGGTGCGCATGAAGAAGCGCTTCGATGTCGGATCGCCGAAGTGGGAAGACTCGGTGATGAAGGCGTCGTTGTCGGTCAGGAACCCCGATACCGCCGCCACGATGCCTACCGTGTCCGGGCAGGAGATGGTGAGGATGAAGCGCTGGCTCCTGCGGTCGGTCTTCTCGCTCGTCTCGGCCATGGCTGCCCCCAGGAAAGGTCGCGATCCTCGCTGGTAGCGGGCACCGCTTTCCCTGTCAACGATTCGCCGTGGCCGAACGCCGTTTTCATGTATAATCCCCGTCAACCGGCCAGGGGACGGAGCCGGCATGGGGATATCGTAAATGCCCTGGTTGATCCGGCGGCCCGTCGTGGCCGCGGTCTTGATGTTCCTGGTGCTGGTCGGCGGGATCGGGCTTGCCCTCCTGGGCGGCGAGGGGCGGGCAGCCCCCGTCGCCCTGATCGCCTTGATGTTGGCCGCCGGCTTGGCCCTGGCGCTGCACCGTCTTCTCCACCGTCGCGATCGCGATCTCAACGAAAGCCGGCGCCGTTTCAAGGACGTCACCGAGATCGCCTCCGACTGGGTCTGGGAAATGGGCCCCGACCTGCGGTTCATCTACCTGTCCGACCGTTTCCGCGACCTGACCGGCATCGAACCCGCCGCCGTGATCGGCAAGACCCGCACCGAAGCGGCGGGCGAGGAACAGGTCAGCACCGATCCCGCCAAGTGGTCCCAGCACCTGGAAGACCTGGAAAAGCGGTTGCCCTTCACCGATTTCACTTATTCTCTGGCCGCCCGTTCCGGACGGCGCATCCATGTACGGCTGGCCGGCAAGCCGGTCTTCGCGGCCGACGGCTCCTTCCGCGGCTATGTGGGCGTCGGAACCGACGTGACCGCCGAGGTCGAAGCCACCCGCCAGGCGGAGGAAGCCCGCAACCGCCTGCTGGACGCCATCGAAAGCAGCGGCGAGGGCTTCGCCCTGTTCGATGCCCATGATCGTCTGGTGGTTTGCAACCGCCGCTTCGCCGAGACCTGCGACACGGCCGCCCCCGGCGCACCGTTTTCCGATATCTTGAAGTCCGCCGTCATGGCCGGTGTCTTCCGCACCCCCGACGACCGCCAGTCCTTCTTGCAGGATCGCCTGCGGCGCCACGCCAACCCGCCATCCTCCTGCGAACAGGAAATGGCCGACGGCCGCTGGCTGCAGATCGACGAACACCGCACCCGCGACGGCGGCACCGCCCTGTTCGTCACCGACGTCAGCGCGCTCAAGCAGAAGGACCTGGCCGAACAGGAACGCCAGATGGCCCGCCAGTCGGCCCTGCTGCGCGCCACCCTCGACAACATCCCCCTGGGCGTCATCGTCTTCGACAAGAACCTGCGCATGGTGGCTGCCAACGAGCGGCTGTTCCAACTGCTGGATTTCCCGCGGGGATGGATGGGGCGCTCCGACATCGCCTTCGTCGACATGGCCCGCCTGAACGCCGAACGCGGCGACCTGGGACCGGGCGAGGTGGAAGACCTGGTCCGTCGGCAGGTGGACCTGATCCGCCGTTCCGAACCCTATACCGGGGAAAGACTGCGGAGCGACGGCACCATCCTGGAATTCCACTCCCATCCCATGCCCGACGGTGGGGTGGTGCGGGTCTTCGCCGACATCACCCGGCGCAAGCAGGCCGAGGAGTCGCTACGCAAGAGCGAGGAACACCTGCAAGCCATTCTGGAGGCCAGTCCCATCGGCGTCGCCGTGTCGGCGCCCCGTAGCGGAAACATCCTGTTCGCCAACGCCCGCTTCGCCGAATTGAACGGCATGCATCCCAGCAAACTGTTGGGCAGGACGGTCAAGGAATTCTACGCCCGGCCGGAACAGCGCGAGGAACTGGTTACCCGCCTGTGGGCGGAAGGCATCGTCTCGGATGCCGAGGTGCGCCTCAAGCGGCCCGACGGAGGCACCTATTGGGCGCTGCTGACCTTGCGGCTCACCAGCTTCGGCGGTGAGCCGGCGGTCTTGGCCTGGGTCTACGACATCAGCGAACGCAAGCGGGCCGAAGAACAGCTCCGCATGGCCAGCCTGGTCCTGGAGACGGCCAACGAAGCCATCATGATCTTCAACGCCGACAACGTCATCGAATACGCCAACCCGGCCTTCGCCGGCTACACCGGCTGGACTGCCGCCGAGGTGCTGGGGAGCAAGCCGGGCTTCCTGAAGTCGGGACGCCACGACAAGGAATTCTACCGCCGCATCCGCCAGACCTTGGCGGAACGGGGCCGCTGGCAGGGCGAGATGTGGAACCGCCACCGGGACGGCAAGTTCATCGCCGCCTGGGTCTCCCTGGCCGCCATCAAGGACGAAGAAGGGCGCATGACCCACATGGTCAGCGTCTCCCAGGACATCACCACCCGCAAGGAGGACGAGGAACGCATCTGGCGCCAGGCCAATTTCGACGTGCTGACCGGCCTGCCCAACCGGTCCCTGTTCATGGACCGCCTCGACCAGGCGGTGAAGCAGGGCAACCGCGAGCGCCAGCTTTTCGCCCTGATGTTCCTCGACCTGGACGGCTTCAAGGCGGTCAACGACACCTTGGGCCACGCCGCCGGCGATCTTCTCCTGCAGGAAACGGCCCGGCGCCTGGAAGACTGCGTGCGTTCCACCGATACCGTGGCTCGCTTGGCCGGCGACGAATTCACCGTCATCCTGATGGACATCAAGGCCGACGAACACGCCGCCCGCATCGCCCGCAACATCCTGAAAAGCCTGACCGACCCCTTCCTTCTGGATGGCCGCGAGGCCAAGGTGCGGGCCAGCATCGGCATTTCGGTCTATCCCCGCGACGGCGAGGACGCCGACAGCCTGCTCGAATACGCCGACCGGACCATGTATGCGGTCAAACGGGCCGGCAAGAACGGCTTCCGCTTCTACATGCCGGACGAGCCGGAGCCCCCCGACGACGCTTGACCGGCTGTTGCGCCTGCCCCATCTCTGGGGAAGACCCGAGAGGAAATCCGCGCCCATGCTCCGCCCCTCCTTCTTCGCCCTTGCGGCCTTGGCCCTTCTTTCGACGTCTCCGGCCCAGGCCGGGGAAGCCTGCGTGCCGCCCGGCGTCTGGCGGGTTCCCGGCCAGGAAAAGCCTCTTGCCCCGGAGACCTTGCTGGCCCGGATGGCGGAACGGCCGGTGGTCCTGCTGGGCGAAAGCCATGCCAGCGCCGATCACCACCGCTGGCAGTTCCAGACCTTGGCGGCGCTTCATGCCCGGCGGTCCAATCTTGTGCTGGCTTTCGAGATGTTTCCCCGCCGCCTGCAGCCGGCGCTGGACGCCTGGACGCGGGGCGAACTGGACGAAAGGCGTTTCCTCGAACGGGTCGAGTGGAACGAGGTCTGGCGCTTCGACGCCAACCTCTATCTGCCGCTGTTCCACTTCGCCCGCATGAACCGCCTGCCCATGGTGGCGATGAACGTGGACAGCGCCCTGGTGCGCGAAACCCGCCGCATCGGCTGGGCCCGGGTGCCCTCCGAACGTCGTGAGGGAGTGGGCGATGCCGCCCCGGCGTCGACCGCCTACCGGGAAGGCTTGGGCGAGGTCTTCCAGCGCCACGGGGAAGCCGATGCCGAAGGCCTGGGGCGGTTCGTCGAGGCCCAGCAGGTCTGGGACCGGGCCATGGCGGAAGCTATCGCCAAGGTCAGGCGGGGTGGCGGCGAGCCCTTGGTGGTCGGCATCGTCGGCCAGGGCCATCTGGAATACGGCCACGGCATTCCCCATCAGTTGGCCGACCTGGGACTGCCCGGCGCCGCCGTGCTGCTGCCCTGGGATGCCGACCGCGACTGCACCGACCTGATGGGCAAGGGCGGGGTTCCCATCGCCGACGCCCTGTTCGGCCTGCCGTCGTCGCCCAAGACGGAGGAGGAGGAGCGTCCGCGCCTGGGCATCCTGGTGGAAACGGTCGAAGGCGGGGTTCGGGTGGGCAGCGTCCAGAAGGACAGCGTCGCCGAGGCGGCCGGTCTGCGGGAAGGCGACCTGATCCAGCAAGCCGCCGGTCGAGTCGTGATCCGAACCGACGACCTGATCGCCACCGTGCGCCGCCAGGCGCCGGGCACCTGGCTACCCCTGCGCATCCGGCGCGGCGGGGAAGGCCTGGACATCGTCGCCCGCTTCCCGCCCAAGCCATGAAGCCCCTGCTGCTTCTCGCCGCCCTGGCTCTGACCACGGCCTTTGCCCACCAGGAGGTCGAGGTGCGCTTCGATCCGGCGGCCGGCAAGGTCACGGTGGGCGGTGGCCAATTGCCGATGCAGGGGCCCGACGGCTTCTTCCTGCCCACCTGGCTGGCGGCCGAAGAACCCTTCACCTACCGGATCGTCCTTGAGGCGCCCCTGCCCTGGAAGGCCCTGGTGCCCGGCCGGTTGGTGGAGGAAACGGAAGAACGCGGCCGCTACCGCGCCGTCTACGAAAGCGAGACCCCCCAGGACGCCATTCCCTTGCTGGCCGGCCCCTGGTCGGTCAGGGAACGAATGCATGGCGGCATCCGCCTGCGCACCTGGTTCGACGCCGAAACCGCGCCCCTGGCCGATGACTACCTGGACTTGGCGGCCGGCTACCTGGATCTTTACCGGGGCTGGATCGGCGAACACGCCTTCGCCGGCTTTTCGGTGGCCGCCGTGCCCCAGCCGGTGGGCCTCGGCTTTCCCGGCCTGACCGCCATCGGCGGGCGGGTGCTGCGCCTGCCCTTCATCCGCCAGACCTCGCTGGGCCACGAGATCCTGCACGACTGGTGGGGCAATGGGGTCTATGTCGATTACGAACGCGGCAACTGGTCGGAAGGCCTGACCACCTTCATGGCCGACTACACCTACGCCTTGCGCCGGAGCCCGGAGGAAGGTCGGGCCATGCGCCGCCAGTGGCTGCGCGACTACGCCGCCTTGCCCGCCGATCGCGACCGCCCGGCGCTGGCCTTCCGCTCCAAGACCCACGACGCCTCCCAGGTGGTCGGCTACCACAAGGTGGCCTTCCTTTTCCACATGCTGCGCGACGACATCGGAAGCGCCGCCTTCGACGCCGCCATCCGGCGCTTCTGGCGGGATTTCCGCTTCAAGGCCGCGAACTGGGACGACCTCCGCCAAGTCTTCGAGGCGGAAAGCGGTCGCGACCTGAAGGCCTTTTTCGGCCAGTGGCTGGCCCGGCCCGGCGCCCCCCGCCTGACGCTGGCGGACGCGAAGGCCGAAGGCGGCAAGGTCGCCTTCACCCTGCGCCAGGACGATCCGCCCTATGCCTTGTCGGTGCCCGTGGTCGTGGACGGCCGGCGCGAAGCGGTGCGACTGGACGGGCGGGAGCAGCACTACGAACTGCCGGGTGGGAGCGAACTCGCGGTCGATCCGGATGCCGACCTGTTTCGCCGCCTCGATGCCGCCGAACTGCCGCCCATCCTGCGTGACATTACCCTGAACGGGGTCGCGGCGGTACTGGCGGGGGCCGACCCGGCGCCGGCGCTCGCCAAGGCCCTGATGGATACCCCGCCCCGCTTCGGCAAGCCGGAAGCCGGCCGGCCGGCGCTGCTGATCGGCACGTCCGCCGAAATCGAAGGGTTCCTTGCGGAAGCCGGCCTGCCCCCGCCGCCGCCCGAGGTGGCCGGCCGGGGCACGGCGCGGGTCTGGGCGGGGCGCGGCCATCTGGTGGTGGAAGCGAACGACGCTCAAGCCCTGGCGGCGCTGGCCCGTCCCTTGCCCCATTACGGGCGACGGGGCTGGCTGGTTTTCGAAGGATCGAAGGCCATCGCCATGGGCGAATGGCCGGCTGGCGACGGGCCGCTCAGGGTGCGCTTTTCCGGCAATCCGTCCCCGAGGTGAGGACCGTTTCCTCGCCGCTCGAACAGGCGGTATCGAAAGCCCGGCCGGGAAGCTTGGCCGCCAGATAGGCGGAAATCGGGCCCCGATGGCCGCCTCGCAGCATCAGGCAAGGGTAGGAGGCGGCGATTTCCCCCAGATCGCGGGGCCCCCGCGCATCGCGCAGGGTCATGGTGTTCTGTTCGAACCAGAAGACGTCGGGCGGAACGCGGGCGGCCACCGCCCCGGCATGGCGCGAACCCGTCCACCAATCCCCCAGCAGCAGCGCGAAGGCGGGATGGGAAGCGGGGAAGAAATAAACGCGGGCGCAGGCGGAAAACGCCGTCTCGTCCAGCCCCAGGGCGTCCCGGCGCCGGCCGTCCAGTTCATCGGACAGACGGGCGACGCCGAAGCCCTGCAGGGCGATCAGCAGCACCAGCCCGGCCCTGGCCGGGGCTGCCAGGCGGGGCCGTTCCGGCATCGTGGCCGCGACGATGCGCCAAGCCAGCAGGATCGCCAGCGGCAGCAGCATGTAGGAAGGGATCAGATAGTTGGCGGTCGGCTGCTTTGCCACCGCCAGCACCTGGGCCAGGACCGCCAGTCCGACACCGGTCAGGGCCCGGGTCTCGGGGGACGGAAAGGTCAGGCCGCGCCGTTTGCGCCAAGCCGCCCAGCCGACGACCGCGAGCGCCAGCAGGACCGGCAGGTTGGCGGCGGGCCGCTTGAGGATCTTGAGGACGGCGCCGGGATAGGCGGCGACGTCGATCACCGTCGCGGCGCCGGCGCCGTGGGCGCCGCTGGACTTCATCACCAGGGCGGCATGGGCGGCGAACTTGCCGAGCGCGCCCGCCGCCGGCAGCATGAACAGGGCGAAGAAGCAGAGGGCGGCCAGGACGTAGACCGCCGTGCCCCGGCCCTTCAGCAGGAAGACCGGCAGCAGGAAGACGGGCGCGGCGGTCAGCTTGGTCGCCACGCCCAAGCCCGCCAGCGCGCCCCAGGCCAGGGCGAACCGGGTCCGCCCCCGCCCTTCCAGAGCGTCCGGACGCAAGGCCGCCAGGGTGACGGCGCAAAAGAGCGCCATCGTCGCCACAAGCATGGCTTCCGGCTTGGCGTGGTAGGCGTTTTTCAGGATCACCATGGAAAAGAAGGGCCCCGCCTCCATGACCAGGGCGAGCGCCAGGTTGCCGGTGACCCGAAAGGCCGCGAAGCCGGCCGCGAACAGGGCCAGCGCCTCCAGCCCGACGAGAGCATCGCCGATCAGGTTCAGGTGTCCTTCCGGATCGTCCAGCACCCGCTCCGCCAAGTCCTGGCCGGGATGCAGGGCCTTGAGAATCAGGGCCCCCAGCACCTGCACCGGCGTGCCCGGATGGTAGGGATGGCCGGGCCAGGACAGATCGGCCAGGTTGATGGCATCGAACAGGTAGAAATAAGAGGCGTCGACGATATGCCAGATCCAATAGGGACCGCCCTGTGCGCGCAGAATCAGCGCCGCCGCCGCGAAGCAGGCCGGCAGGACCGCCAGGACGAGGGCGGGGCGCCAAGCGGGGATCGCGGAATTCGCCATCATGGCCGGGATCATCGCCAATTCGAGGCCGGCTGGCAACCCGGGGGAATCGCCAAATCTCGATGCCATCGGGATGATCGTATCAAGATGTGGTTCCTCGTGCTAGATTTCCGAATTGTCGGGTGCGCGGACTGTGTGACGGAGGTCACTGCGGACAGGGGGGGGGGATCGTCAATATCCCACCGAACGGATGGATCTTCTTCTGGGGAGGGGAAGGGACATGAATGGCAGGGGGGGGCGGTGTTTTGGGATGCGGTGCGTGGCCGAAGGGGGGGGCTTTCGACCGGCTGTCCGCGGCCGGATGTACGCCAAAGGCAACCATCCATGTCGGCGGATCAATCGAACCGCTGGATCATATCCAGTGGAGTCTTTCGCTTTCTGGTCGAGGCTCTATCTGCTATGGTCTAAAAAACACTCGGGAAATCACCGCTGTTGAGGGGCCGGTTCGGAGGGGCGGCGGATGTCTTTGAGACTGCCCGAGAAGGGTGTTCTCCTCCGGGAGGAGGGGAGCGGTGAGTTTCGCTTGGTTCTCGCGGCGGATGGCCCGGTCCTGACGGTCGCCGACGGGCGTTTGCTTGTCGAGGGCGAGTATCATCGCCTCGGTCCCGACTTGGTGATCGTCGGCAAGGACGGCGGCAAGGTCCTGATCAAGGGCTATTTCTCCCAGGAGAATCCGCCCGACCTGACCAGCGGCGGCGGCACGGTCATCGACGGCGCCCTGGCGGCGCGCTTGGCCGGGCCCCTGGCGCCCGGGCAGTACGCCCAGGCGGGCGCCATGCCCGTTGCCCAGCCCATCGGCAAGGTGACCAAGCTGAACGGCTCGGTCACCGTGACCCACGCCGACGGCGTCAAGGCGCCTCTGAAGGGGGGCGATTCGGTCTTCGCCGACGACGTGGTGGAGACGGCCGGCGACGGCGGCATCGGCATCGAGTTCGCGGACAAGACCACCTTCGCCCTGGGGCCGAAGGGCCGCATGGTGCTGGACGACATGGTCTACGACCCCGGCGCGGCCCAGAACAAGTTGGGCATTTCCCTGGTCAAGGGCGTGTTCTCGGTGGTCAGCGGCGCCATCGCCAAGGAAAATCCCGACGCCATGGTCATCAAGACCCCGGTCGCCACCGTCGGCATCCGGGGCACCAAGGTGACGGGCGAGGTGCGGGGCGAAGGGCAGGAGAACAGCTTCTCGCTGCTGACCGAGGCGGGCGGCCTGGTCGGCGAGATCACCATCACCAACTCGGGCGGCGTCCAGGTCCTCAACCAGGCGGGCGCGACGACGACGGTTTCCAGCTTCACCCAGCCACCGCCGCCGCCGGTCCTTCTGTCGCCGAACGAGATCGACAACCGCTATGGCCAGGCGGTCGACCGGCTTCTGCCCGACGCCCAACAGACCCCACAGGCGCCGCAGCCCGCGACGCCCCCGGCGCCCAAGGACACCCAGGGCCAGATCGACGCCCCCGACGTGGCCAAGACGCTCGCCGACCTGAAGGCGGCGATCGAGGCTTCGCGGGAACAGGTCAAGCAGTTCGAACAGAAAGTCGAATTGGCCGTCGAGCGGGTGGACCGGCTTTTGGCCGAACGGGCGGTCGACGAGAACGCCATCGCCAACCGGATCGTCGCGGAAAACCGGGTCGACTACAGCGCCGACGTATCGAAGCTGCTGGCGGTGGTGGAAGCGGCTTCCGCCGCCGCCAAGGTGGCGGGCGACGCGGAAGATGCCGCGGCGGCCAAGGTCACCAGCCTGGGATCCCAGGTCCTGATCAAGGCGACGGCGGGCAGCGTCGGATTGGACAGCACCGAGGCCCAGCAACTGGCCTCGGTGGTCACCGCGCCGCTCAAGGCCCTGGGGGCCGCGGGTGCCCTGTCGGCCACCATCGCCTCGCTATCCAAGGCGGCGCTCGCCCTGGCCGCGGAGGCGGGATCCGGAAAAACGATTCCGGCCGAGGTGCTGGCCAAGCTGGAAGCCATGCTGGGACTGGGGGCCGGAGCATCCGGGGACAGTCTCGTCCAGGCGGCGGCCAAGATGGCCAAGATCGTCACGGCGGCGATCTCCGCCTCGGACGCCGTCCTTACCAGCACCATCACCGAGGCCAAGGCTGTGAAACTGGCCGGCGGCGACGTGCTGGCGGCGGCCAAGGCCAAGGCCGCCGGCGATTTCGCCGACAAGGTGAACGAGGCGCTCGTCGCCCTTCAGCCGGGCGAGGCGTCGCCGATCCAGTTCGGCGACCTGGGGACCATCGCCGGGGCGGTCAAGACCCAGATGACGGATCTTTCGACGGCGGCCCAGGGCGGCACCCTGGGGGACACCGTCGGAACCTCCTTGTCCTGCGCGCTGACGGCGGCGACCCAAGCGGAAACCACTGCCACCAACGCGGAATCGACAATTGGCGCGGCCGATCCCGCCGCCATGCTGGCCTTCGCCGAACTGGCGATCACCGCGGCCACGGCGACCGAGGCGGCGCGGGCGGAAGCCGACGCGGCCGTCGATCTCACCGAGTTGGCGAAGCTGCTGGACGCCTCGGCTTCCAGCCTGTTCCTGCAGGCAGTCGAGGCCGACGCGGAGGCCGAGAGCGAGGCCGGCCAAGCCACCCTGTCGATCACCGGGTCGGTCGGCGATCTCGAGGCGGCCCAGTCCTACATCGACGGCTCGATCCAGGCGAAGGTTGCCGCAGCCCACACGGCGGCCGTCGCCGCCGATGCCGCCGCCGCCGTCAAGGTCACGCAGGCGGATGCCGCAGCCGAGGCGGTCAAGGCGGCCCGCGCCACCCTGATCGACCACCTGGTCGCCGAAGCGGTTGCCGTGGCCAAACTCGATGCCCTGAACAGCTCTCTGACAGAGGCCTCCGCCGCGGTCACCGACGCCGCCGCCGACGTGACGGCGGCGACCACCGCCCGCGACGCGGCCCAGACGGCCTACGACGACGCCAAGGATCTGTCCGACGCCGCGCCCGAGTCCGCTGCCCTGGCCACTGCCACCCTGCTGAAGGCCCAGTTGCTGGCCAATGCCGAGGCCGCCGTGGATCTGGCCGAAAGCATCCAGGCTCTCTACGCCAGCGCCAAGACCACCATCGAAGGCAAGATCGCCACGGCGGAGGATGTCTACGACGCCGCCCATGCCCTGGTGGTGGCGGACGAAGGCACCATCGTCACCCTGGAAGCGGCGGCCTCCACCGCCCTGCAGGCCGCCCTGACGGCGGTGCAGGCGGATTCCGACGCCCAGGTGGCCGCCGCCCAGGCGGATGGCGAGCTGGCCCTGGCCCGGGCCGCCGCCGAGGGCCAGGCTCAGGCCACCTTCGAGGTGGCGGTGGAGACCCTGACCGACCTGACCAGCACCATCGCGACCGCGGCCGCCAAGGTCGCCGCCGCCGCCCTGGAGGCCAAGTCCTGGGCCATCATCGGCACGGCCAACAAGATCAACGCCAACGCCGCGGAGACCAAGGCCCTGGCCGCCCTGGCCGAGGTCCAGGCCGCCGAGACCGGGCTGGCCGACGCCTGGGCCGACGTCGACGTGGCCTATGATCTCGACTTCCAGAGCCAGGATGGCGCCGCCGTCGCGGCGCGGCTGGCGGCCTACAATTCCGCCAAGGCCGCCCTCGCTTCCGCCCAGGCCCAGGTGACGGCGGCCGAGGCGGCGGCCGATCTGGCGACCGCGGCATCCAACTTGGCCGACGTCATCAATCCGGAACCGGTCGATCCCACCGAATATCAGGTGGCCCTGGCGGACGCTCAAGCCCAGGCCGACGACGCCGACGCCACCTTCAACGCCAAGAAGACCGACGCCGACACGGCGAAGGCGGAATCTGTGCTCAAGGCGGCGGCCCAGGCGGCACAGGAGGCATCGGCCACCGCCGTGTCGGCCCAGGAGGCCAACCTGACCGAGGCGGCGGCGGCGGCCGTGGTGGCCAAGACCACTATCGCGGAATCCTTGGCCACCCAGGCCAAGGCGGCAAGCCTGGCGGCCATCGCGGCGGAAACCGCCGACAACGGGACTGCCGCCGAGACGTCGGCTCTGCTGGCGGAGAGCTTGGCCACCCAGGCCAAGGCGGCGCTCGCGGAGGCCCAGCAGGCGGCCAAGGAATCCGAACTGCATGCGGCGGCGGCCGTCACGGCAGCGGCGGGCAACGGCAAGGGCGCGGCGGAACAGGCCGAGCGGGCG